>JAIOSL010000043.1 GCA_021107635.1 archaeon
CAACCCAATACTCTTGATTATCGTTCTTGATCTCTCTAATAAGTTTTTTCAACTTCTTAACTTTCTTTCTAAAATTATTAAGTCCGCTAATGCTATGAATTTCCAAGGGCAAATTTGCCTTCTTTTTAACCTGAAGGGAGTCTAAAAAATTAACTACGTAATTTAACTTATCCACATCAGAGGTAGGATCAAAATCCTCAGAAATTTCTCTCTTCTTTTTTCTTAGAACCAAAACATCTTTGATAGGCTTTCCCGTCTTAGGGTGTAAAACATCAAAAGAACCAAAAACATCATAATGAGTTACCTGTTTGATGCTCAAACCCACGCCAGAGTCAGGAAGTCCAGTCTCATTCCCCCCAATCTTAAGAATAGAAGAATGAGTGTGACGTAAAACTGCTTTAAAATGTAACTTTTCACCCAAATGAGACTTAAATTTTGAATGAGACAATTCATGCGACTCTATAAAAGTATACTTGCCTGCAGACCTACTTCTACCAGCAAGTTCTTCTGGCAGAGCAATCATGCTGGAAACCATCCTGAAGAAACCAGGCTTTTTTTCCTTGCGAAAGCTACTCTTTTTACCTTTTGGCATGAATTATTATTGAACAACCGCCATATTTAAACTTTGTGCAAAAATTTGACATTTTTAGGTAGTTACTAGTATGTTTATATGTTTGTTTGGAGTAAAAAGAAAGAGGTGCCTCTTATGAGACTCAAGTTTAAAGATGCTTGTCCAAGCTGCTTTATAGAGAAAGGTTATAGCGTAGAAATGGAACCACGAGAAGAAGGCGTTTTTCAATGCCCACAAAATGCTGCTCACAGATTCAAAAGAGATGAACAAGGATACTGGAAGAAAGTATGAAAGGTATTATTTTTTCCCATCAGGATAAAGCAGGAAAAAACATTGCAGACGCACTCCTAGAGAAAGGTTTTGAAGAAACAGACAAAACGTTTGGAGACTGTTTAGTATACAAAATGAAAGACATGATACTAACTTCCATAAAAGAAGATATAATATACCCTACAGGCTTAGACAAACTTGCTCAACAACACCAATTAGATGTAATAATAATGGCTTCCAGACACAAAAGTAAAAGTGGTAAACCCACACTCACTGTACACCCAACAGGCAACTACGGAGAAGCAAAGTATGGAGGCAAAGCAGGTGAACTCCAAAAAACAAACGCCAATACCCTGCGCAACATTTATTTACAACTATTGAACGAAACACCTGATGGCTATGATGTATCACTAGAAGCTACACATCACGGTCCAACAGAATTCAACACTCCACTAATATTTGCTGAACTAGGTTCCTCAGAAAAACAATGGGCAGACGCTAACGCAGCTGACTTTCTTGCAGAAGCAATCATTCAAGGACTTCAAAGCAAAGGAACAACCGAAGTAGTAATAGGCTTTGGGGGAAACCACTACGCTAAAAAATTCTCTAAAATGGAAGAAGACATCGCTTTCAGCCACATATGCCCAAAGTACGCTATCGACCTGCTTGATCAAAACTTAGTTAAACAAATGATTGAAAAGACAGAAGATAACGTCCAACAAGCAATCCTAGACGAAAAAAACATGAAAGGCGCGCAAAAGTCTAGCATAAAAATGTACTTGGAAAATCTTGGAATCGATTTTTGATGAACCTAGAAAAAATAGGTGAAATAGCCAAGAACTCTTCTCTAGAAAACGGTTGTCATGGATGGGAACACACCAAACGTGTGCAAGAATTGGTTCTTAAAATAGGAACAGAAGAAAACGCAGACTTGGAAATTCTAGAAATTTCAGCACTATTACATGACATAGCAAGAAGCAAAGAACAAATATGCCATGCTGAAGAAGGCGCGAAAAAAGCAAGAGAACTTCTAGAAGAAATGGACTATGATAAAATAGAGGATGTAATTCATTGTATAGAAACACACAGATTTTCCAGAGGCAAAGACCCAGAAACTCTTGAAGCAAAGATTCTTCAAGACGCAGACAAACTTGATGCCATGGGCGCAATTGGAATCGCAAGATGTTTTATTTATAGAGGTAATCACTCTGATAAAACAATCCAAAGCGCGAAAAAACATTTTCACAAAAAACTTCTCAAGTTAAAAGATAAAATTCACACACAAAGTGCGAAAAAAATTGCTGCTGAAAGGCATGGTTTTCTTTTGGAATTCTTGGAAAGACTTGAAAAAGAGGAAAAGGGTGAACTTTAATAAAACGGAAAACCCAATTATTATGTGCAGGGGTCCCGAAGCGGTCAAACGGGCAAGGTTCAGGGCCTTGTGGCTTAGTGCCTTCGAGGGTTCGAAAAGAAGGGGCTCCGCCCCTTTCTAAACCCCATAAATCTCAGTTGGAAACCATTCGAAAATCCCTCCCCCTGCATTGGTGATTAAAATGAACAAACTGCAGGCAATAGCGTTAATACTTGTAATAACGGGATTTGCTCTCTCAGCATATGCTTACAATGAAATCCCATTAGAGAAAGTTGCAACCCATTGGAATGCTGCAGGAGAAGCAGATGGTTTCATGGAAAAAGGCGCAGGTCTTTTCTTGTTTCCGATAGCTTCACTAGTTTTGTTCGGACTTCTTCAGGTAATACCAAGAATAGATCCATTAAAAAAGAATGTGGAAGGGTTTAGACAGTACTATGATGGTTTTGTGGTAGTGTTCCTCCTATTTTTTGTTTACATTCAAACCCTTTCAATAGTTTGGAATCTAGGACATGACTTAAACATGAGCATCATGATTTTACCAGCTATTGGTGCGTTGCTGTATTATACAGGAGTGTTAATGGATCATTCGAAAAGAAATTGGTTTATTGGTATTCGTACTCCTTGGACTCTTAGTAATGACAAAGTATGGGAAAAAACTCATGCACTAGCAGGCAAGCTTTTCAAGGTTACTGCAGCATATCTTGTGCTGTTAATGTTTTTTGAGGGGCTTGTGACAGAATATTTTATCTGGTTCATACTTGTGCCATTGCTCATAGCAGCTTTTGGACCGGTAGTATATTCTTATTGGATTTTTTCAAAACTCAAACCAAAAGCTTGACTTGTTCAGTAAGAAGCTTATTTTCATGCATGTCTAAGCCAATCTTTTCGCCCATTTTAACAACAGAACCATTCAAAAAATCTATTTCAGTCTTACGCCTAGCCTCAACATCTTGTAACATAGAACACTTGTTTTTAGAGGTTAACAAAGCCACTTCTACTACTCGATGAAAAACGTTTTGTGGATCTGCATTAGTTTCGCTCGCTAAAACAGCTTCGCCTACAGCTCGTCTCATTCGTTCGCGTAGCACTGGATCAGTTACGAGTTCTCCATTCCTTTTTCCGGTGGTTGCACCCAGAGCATTTATGCCTAGATTAATGAAGAATTTTTCCCAGAGAAACTTGCCTATGTTTTTTGTTTCTGTGGAATCAATGCCAGCTTCGTTAAACGCTTTGATTATTTTAGCAGAGCCGTTCTTTTTTGTTAGAAATACCTTGCCGTCCGCAGTTAGTTTTGACTTAGTATCGCTTTTTTTAGTGGCAGCAAAAGTCGTGACTGCTTGAATTACATTAGGATCATGAAAGCTTATCAAACCGTTTTGTATCGCAAGTACTGGAGTGCTAGGATAGTGTTTTCTTAGTGCAGACAAAGCGTTTTCTGCGTCATATGCTTTAGTTGCTAGAATAAAAAAACTTATTTTTCCCAACTTTTCAAAGCCGATAAACTGTTTTAAGGCTTTGGCCTGTTCTTTTCTTCTGCAGACCAAAAGAACGTCATGTTTTTTAGAGAGTATCTTTGTGAATGCTAATCCTATAGCTCCTGCTCCGATAATAGCTATTCTCATCTAACCACTTTCTCCCATTTACGTAAATTAACTACTTTCGAGAGAGTGCTGCCACGCTTTATTTCTTCGCGAATCCGGTTTTCTTGTTCTCTTACGTTCATGGCTCGGTTCGCTATTTCTCTAGCACGTTCCTGAGGAATAGCTACAACACCACTATCATCTCCTACAATCCAATCTCCGTTTTTCACGCAGCGACCTCCAATAGTTATCTCTGCACCTATTTCTCCGAATCCCTTTGGTTCTCCTGCATTAGGCACAAAGTGTCTTGCAAATACAGGAAAGTCTAGGCTGAGCAAATCTTCAACATCTCTTACTGCTCCATCAATAACAACACCAGCAATACCTTTCTGTTTACAACTCCAGGACGCTAGCTCCCCCCAGACCGCAGTATGTCCTCTGCAAGCATCTATAATGATTACTTCTCCTTTGTTTGCGACATCAATAGCTTCCACTGGCTTTGCCCAATCTCCATCGTATGTACGCACTGTCACTGCTTTGCCAACCAGTTTATATCCTTTTTTCAAAGGTTTTATTCTATGCAGAACACCTTTGCGATGCATGGCATCACTAATGTTTGACGTTGAAACTCTTGAGAACACATCAAACAATTCTTCTTCTGAATATTTTTTGAAAAGTTTAGTAGGAATGACTTTTTCTTCTGTAATGGCTTCTTTCAGTTTTTTGGTTTCTTCTGTCACATTAGGAGCTTTTGTGATTGCTCCTCCAACAATTATCACAGACGCTCCTGCTTTCACGACATCTGCAACAGTTTCTGTATTCAAGCCGCCTGCAGCAGCAATTGGGATGTGCACAGCATGAGCAAGTTCTGTAACAGTTTTTAATGGAGTGCCTCCGGTCATTTGTTCATCAATTCCAACATGCACGCAAATATAATTAGCTCCAAAAGCTTCTACCTCTTTAGCGCGCTTGATTTTGTTCTCGACTCCAAGCATGTCAACCATTATTTTCGAACCGTATTTTTTGCCTGCGCGTACAGCTTCAGTGATAGTGCCGTTGTCAGAAATTCCTAACACAATGCAAACTTGAGCTCCTGCCTTAGAAGCCATTTCCACTTCTACTCCCCCGACATCAGCTGTTTTTAAATCTGCTACTATGGTCTTGTCCGGGAATTTTTTCTTTAAGGCGCGCACGCTTTCCATGCCCTCACTTTTAATTAGAAGAGTGCCGCTTTCAATCCAATCAACTCCTCCTTCAACAGCTTCTTCCGCAATTTGAGTGGCTCTAGGCAAGTTCATTAAATCAAGTGCTATTTGCAACTTTGGTTTTGTCATAAATCCCCCTTCTCTTCAATTATTGAATGCCAAAATATTAATAGTTTCCCTCGTTAATAGACGAAAAAACCATGACACGCTGTTAACTTGTAGAGCAGCACTGAGGGGGAGAGTTATTAAGTCGGCCTAGATAGCCAGTTGGCTCAACTGGCTTTGTATCCAAACATCCGGTCGTATTTTTTGTGATCTATGACATCGAGGATGATCCCGATCAGCTCAACTGGGTCGCCGGTTCTTATTTAACAATTAGTTATAGATAAATAGCGAAATAATTTCCAGACACGGCAACAGAGCTTCAAAACCAACAAGTTTTAATACTTTAGCTGTAAACTAATGAGAATGGAGTTCTTACCTTTACTCTTGATTGTTATTCTTATTTTTTCAGCAGGGTGTACTGATGGTCTTGATACTGAAGATGAGGAAATGGAAATAACTATTACTGATCAGCACGGAGCACCCATTCCCAACGCAAAAATAACAATGTTTACTGACGAAGACATAAAAGAAGAAGTGACTGGAGAAACAGGCGAGTTTAAAGGGTCGCTTTCATTTGGTTCCAGTAAAAATTATTCGTTCTATGTTGAAAAAGAAGGCTGTAGCAGATATTCTGAACAAGGCATACAATACAAGGATGGCAAGCACGAAGTAACACTAACTTGCATGACAGGAGACGTGCAAATCACGTTTGAAGTAAAAAACCAAAATGGCAACCCATTAAGCGGAGTGACCATTTATTTGGTTGACAGAACCGAGCGTGCTCCAGAAGCACTAGAATGGGATGTGTTTGGAATTGTGCATGAAAGCTGGCACATTGAAGCAGGTATGACAGACCAAAACGGAAAACTTGTTGCCAAAGTTGAAAAAGGCAGTGTGAACTACTACACCAAAAAAATAGGTTGTCAAGATGATACCACTGCAGTCCCCGCGTACAAAGATATAACTCATCACGTGACACTTCATTGTGAATAAAGGGATTACTTGTCTTTGTACAATTTTGCGATGACAACTCCACTGATCAAGGCATGTACCCGTTCTAGCACCAAAGTGTAGGCAATAAATGTTGTTGAACGCGCCTATTATGTTCAAAGAGAACCCATTGCATGTCATTGCTTCGAAGGGAATGAATGCACACTACGCAGTATAGTGTGGCACTGGGGGCAAGAAGGAACCAACACTGGCAGTTCTAAAGGATAGAAAGAGTTTAAAAGGATAGACTGCATTTTGATGAATAGTGAGAGAGATGAATGAAAGAACTGTCCTAATACTCCTTGTTGGCATTGCAATACTAATTCTCGCAGGAATCCTATACATAACAAGCTTTACTCATGTTGATAAGTTTTCTCAAATATCAATGGATAAGAGTGTTTGTGCTACTGATGGCAGTAGAATAGGGTTGTTATGGTATACGTCTCTGTATGAAAGCATGTCTGACGCCAGTGGAAATCTTACCGTGAGATACCAAGGAAATGATTTCACGTGTTATACTGGAACTAAAGTCAAGAACGAAACGGCAACTTGCTTAATATCAACACCAACCCGAGAACAAAGCATCAAACTCTCAGTCAACACAACACACTGCCACCTACAAGAAAAAGACTAAAATCTTATCCCCTTCTGTTAACTAGGCGCTGTGGGTGAGATTTGGACCCTGCCTGTACTGAACACCCAACACTTTAAATAAAATCCAGGTAGAAGATAAGTGCAATGGACGTTCCTGCAAGCCATCCGCGCAAAGAATCACTTGAAACAAGACATAAGATAGTTGAAGGCATAGAACAAGGCATTACATCAACATGTGGCTTAATCGCACATGGAAGAGGAGAAGCATTTGACTACTTAATTGGAGAACAAACGATACCTCCGGCAGACAAAGCCATCCACGCAGCAGTTTCCAAACTACTACAAGCAAAACATCCTGTACTCTCCGTGAACGGAAACGTTGCCGTGCTCGTACCAGAAGAGTATATTGCACTAGGCAAGGCATTAAACGCTCCATTGGAAATCAATCTGTTCTACCGCACCCCAGAACGAATGAAATCCATTGAAAAACTTTTACACAGCAAAGGTTGTGAGTGCTTGCTCACTGGCGAAGACGCGCGCATTGGAGTAGAAAGCGAGCGCAGGAAGATTGACTCGCAAGGTCAGGCAAAAGCCGACGTCATACTAGTGCCATTAGAAGATGGAGACAGAACAGAAGCCTTAAAACGCGCTGGAAAATACGTTATAACCATAGATTTAAATCCATTGTCACGCACAGCCAGACAAGCAGACATTACAATTGTAGACAACATAACACGCGCAGTACCACTAATGATAAAATATGCTGAGCAAAGTGCTAAACAACAAACATTTAACAATAAAGAAAACCTTGAAGAAACACTAGAGTATATCAAGAGGAGATTAAATGGCAGAATTTTCGATTAACGACACCAATTTCCTAACAGGAAAACAAGTAACACTATGCTTAACCGGAAGCGTTGCATGCATAAGAGCACCAGAACTCGCACGAACACTTCTACGCAATGGAGCAGAAGTATATCCAATCATGACAAAAAGCGCGCAAACACTCCTGGGTCCAGACTTGATGGAATGGGCTTGTGAAAACCCTGTTGTGACAGAATTAACAGGAGCTATTGAACACGTAGAACTAGGCGCGTACACTGATTTAGTAATAGTGTTTCCTGCAACAGCCAATACCATCTCAAAAATCGCTTGCGGCATCGATGACACAACCGTCACAAGCACAGTAAGCTGCGCACTAGGCGCGGGAGTGCCCGTAATTGTTGTGCCTGCCATGCACTTGAGCATGTACAAGCATAAAGCCATTAAAGAAAATCTCAAGAAACTCAAAAAAATGAACGTGCAGATCATACCTCCGCGCACAGAAGAAGGGAAAGCCAAAGTTGCATGGAATCAAGACGTAATAGAATGCGTGATTGAACAGCTAACAGAAAAAGACTTGAAAAATAAAAAAATAGTGGTTACTGGCGGCCCTACTTACGAAAAAATAGATGATTGCAGAGGCATTATGAACAGAAGCTCTGGCAAAATGGCTTGTGCCATTGCAACAAGAGCAGCTGCCAGAGGAGCGCGCGTTACTCTAGTCTATGGTCCTGGAAGAGAAAATCCTCCAATGAACATCAAACTAATCCCAGTCACAAGTGCTAAAGAAATGACAGAAAACGCGCTAAAAGCGTTATCAAAAGCTGATTGTCTTATTTCAGTGGCAGCAATAGCAGATTATAGTCCAAAACCATTCAAAGGAAAACTAAACTCAGAAAAGAACATTGACATAAAACTTAAGAAAAACAAAAAATTGGTGCGAGAAGCAAAGAAAAAACATCCACGCAAGCTAATCGTTGGATTCAAACTTGAAGAAAAAATAACAGAAAAAGACACCATAGAAACACTCAAAAACACTAAACTTGATTTGATTGTTGCTAACACAATGAACGCCATTAATGCCGAAAAAGCAGAAGTAATAATAAGTGATAGAAAGCATGCATTCCGCTTAACAGCCAGCAAACAAGCTATAGCAGAAGAACTGTTAGACGTAATAAAGGAGAAACTGGAATGAAAGCAATAGCAATACTGTTACTTTTTTTGCTCGTTGGCTGCACACAAACAGAATGCAACAAAAACCAGGATTGTTTCTCTAAAGACGCTCCTGATTGTGATCGTTACGAATGGGCATGCATAGAAGGAACCTGCGAATACGCCTGCAGAGAACCAGACATAAAAGTTGAAATACTAAACTTTTCTTCAGACAAGCAAGAATATGGCTCAAAAGAACGAATAAAGTTTAAGATAGACTTAATTAGCAATCAAGAACTAGAAGCAAACATCACAGTAAAAGGAATAAAACCAGGATACTGGTACTTCATAGAAGACTGGAAAATCATGTCAATAAAAGAAGGAACAAACCCTCTCTTGATTAATTCTATGTCCCCCTCCTGCACAAGTGGATGTGGAGGAGTGCACCCAGGAGAATACAAAATAACCTCAGAAATAATCCATGAAAATAGGGTGCTAAACAACGCTACTACAATGATAACTTTGCGTTCAAGCTAATTGTTCTCCAACAATCTTATCAAACAATTCTAAAAACTCTTCTTTCTTACTAGGATCAAACCGTGCCCCCGCAGCAATCGAATGCCCTCCACCTTCACCACCAATAGGTTCACATGCTGCTTTCAAAGCCTTACCTAAATGCAACCCTTTGCGCACAAGCATCCAATTAGCTCGACCAGAAGCCTTCAGCATGCCCTTATCATCAAAGGCCAATCCCACTATAGGTTTGTTCTGGTCAGCAACTTTAGCACCATACAACATACCAGCAATTACTCCAACTAAAGTATCCTGAATATGATGACCAGCATCCAAAACAAAACAATGCTCCATTTCATCCAAACCAGTGTTTTTAGCGTATTCCAAACCAGCTCGTAACATCCTGCGATGCTTCTTCAACAAAAGCTCTGCTTTATGCAATGCATCATCTCGATCACCCATGCACACTTTTAAGCCAATGTCTCCCCGTTCATGTCGTCCGCAAGCATTTAAAAGTGTAGCAAATTCTCGCGAGTCCTTCAAAGGAGTCTTTGGCTGTTCGTTCTTAAGCTCGTAAACTTCCCTCACAAGCAATTTCAAAATAAAATCAGGAATGAAATTTCGTTTACCAACAACATAAAGCGCAGACACCAACTTCTTTTTTTGAGAAGGCAACAAATCCGCGTAATAAACCAGTTCATCTCCTTTACGCACTGGAATACCAAGCTTACTCAAAAACAATTCACACGCTTCCTCATCCCCAGTCAAACCAGGAAAGAAAGGCTCAGAAGAAAAAGACAAGAATTGTGCTAAAGGCCTTGAATGTCTACCATACAAACTGATATCCTTTCTTGATTCAATTAAACCTGCTTTAATACCATCAGCTAAAATATCCCTATTTTTTCCAACCAGTGCGCCTGTAGAATCCTGCATGTCACCTACAGCACCAACTAAAGCTATTGGAGATAAATCTATGTTCTTTGGATCAAGAGCTTTCGCAACCAAGTAAGTACATCCTGAACCAGAAATTTCTTTCGCACCATCCCAGCCAACTAAATGTGCATTAAAATGAGGTTTGTCTGTCTGGCTTAGTGTTTCATGATGATCAATAATGCCATAAGAAGAAAAATTCTTTTCTATGAGTGGAATCTGACCAGAACCCAAATCCACAAACAAATAATTTTCCCCTAAATCTTTTAGAATTCCAAGACGCTCTTCGTCTAATTGCCTTGTCGGCTGGATGCGCTTTTTCTTGCCTAACCGCTCTAACATCAAAGAAGCGATCGCTCCAGCAGTCAAACCATCAGCATCATAGTGACAAACCACTGCAAAATCATCTTTAGATTTTAGATATTTCAACATAGACTTTAAAGGTTCCAAAATAAACACCGCGTCTTTTTTTAGCGAAAGACTACTATTTATAGGCTCTGGACATGCCTCATTTATAAATACCTTGACCCTAAAATAACCATAATGGTGGGGGTAATAGAAGTAAGCATCTTTTTTGTAGGCCTAGTAATAGGTTTGGTGATAGCTCTAATCCTAACACACAAAAAATTTAGATTTTACCTGCCAAAACAAAAAGATCCCTGGGCACACCTAGAACAAATATCAAAAGAACGTGCAGAAATAAGAGCCAAACAAAAAGCACTACAAAAAGCATTTTCAAATCGGACAATTGATGAAGCAATTTTCGTTTCCAAAGACGCAGAATACACTCACCTCATAGAAAAATATGATGTTGAAATAGAAACAATTATAAACAGAATTGCATACTCTGAATTACCAGAAGAATTAAAGAAATCACAAGAACAACTGAGACAAGCAGGAGACATTAGAACACTAGCAAAAACGATAAAACAACTTGAAAAAGAAAAAATCGAGCTCCAACACCAAATGGAAAACAAACAAATACAAATGAGAGACATTGACGAAGAACGAAAAAGAACACTAGCAAAAAAGAACCAGCTCGAAGAAAAATATGATGCAATAGGCGAAGAAATGAAAAAAGAAAAAAATAAAGTAGAAAAACTTTCAAAAACCAGGGAAAAACTAGAAGATCGAATCTCAGACCTGGAAGCGAAAGAAAGTCCAAGCGAAGAATTAAACAACCTAAAAAGAGAAAATCGCTTACTGCGCGAAAGTCTTGAAGAAAAAAACAAACGCATGAATCAACTATCCAAAAATCTTGGCGTGCTCAAAACAGTGTTTGACAAATATACGGACATAATAGAAGAAAAAGAATCCAAAACTGCAGAAGAATTAAAACGTTTAGTCCAACCAAACAACCAAGGAATAATATCTGTTGCCAAAGCATACAACACACCAAAAAAAGCCTTTGAATTTGTCAGAGACAACATAAGTGAAGTCACACCTAACATTTCTGCAACCTACTGGCTAACAGTAGATGACATGTTAAGATTAAGAGCAGCAGACACAGAAGATGAATCCATCCTACTTTGTTCACTCTTAAGAACACTAGGAGAAAATGCTCATGTTATAGTCGTTGAACTTGACAGAGGAACAGTAAAAACCATAGTATCACTAGAAGATAGAATCCTAGACCCAAGCATCAAAAGCAACTTTGATGATTACGTAGGAATAAGCGAAGAAGAAGCACTCAAAAAATATATGTTCAACGGAGAATTCGTAAAACAAGTACTCTACAGATTCAACGACAAAAACTACCAAACACAAGGGGAACAATAATGACTGCAAAAATAGATAAAAACAAATGCTGCTATTGTGGAGGATGTACCTCAGTATGCCCAGTAGGAGCCCTGCAACTTAAAGAAACATACATAGAATGCGACGCAACCAAATGCATCAATTGTGGCGCATGTCAAAAAATATGTCCAGTAGGAGCAATAAAGGTGGAAAAATGAACTACGATAAAGAATGGGACGTCATAATTGTAGGTGCAGGACCCGGCGGAAACAAATGTGCAGAAGCATTTGCAAAACGTGGAATGAAAACTATAGTCATAGATCGCAAACAAGAAATAGGCACGCCGAAACGCTGCGGAGAAGGGCTTTCAATGCGATGGATAAAAATCGCTGAACAAGAACCCTGTCCACGCTGGGCACTCCAAGAAATCCACGGAGCCATACTAATTTCTCCCACAGGCAAAAAAATCGAAATAGATACCCGAAAAACAGGACAAACAGGATACATAATCGAACGCAAAATGTGGGAAAAAGAACTCGCCGCTAATGCTATAAGAGCAGGCGCAAAATACATGCTCAAAGCTCTAGTAACAGAACTAATCAAAAAAGAAGATCAAATAGTAGGCGTGAAAGTCAACCACGAAAGCCAAGACCTCAAACTTCACGCTAAACTAGTAATCGCAGCAGATGGAATAGACTCGCTAATAGCAAGACAAGCAGGACTCAACACACAACTACCACTCACAGAATGTGACTCTGGCTATCAATACGAAATGGCAGGAATTAAACCATTAGACCCACACAAAATGGAATTATACTTTGGCAACGAAGTATCGCCTAGAGGATACGTTTGGATATTCCCAAAAAGTGAAGACACAGCCAACGTTGGCATAGGCATACGCGGAGACCTTGATAAAACAGCAAAAGAATACCTAGACGAATGGATAGAAAAGAACACAGAACGCTTCGAAAAAGCAAGCATAATAGAAATTAATTCAGGAGTCATACCCGTAACTGCCCCAATACCAGAAAAAGTTGCCAATGGCTTAATGGTAATCGGCGACGCAGCCAGAATGGTCAATCCCATCCATGGTGGAGGAATCGGCTCAGCAATGGAAGCAGGAATGCTCGCAGCAGAAGTAGGCACAAACGCAATCAAAGAAAACGATTTATCAGCAAACCGCCTGAAAGAATATCAAGAACGCTGGGAAGAACTCAGAGGAAAAGAATTCAAAAAAATACTTAAAGTCAGACAATTCTTTGAAAAACTAGACGACGAACAAATGGAAATAATAGCAGATTCAGTAGAACCACAAACTCTTTTAGACCTAGGACATGGAAAAGGACTGAAAAAAATTCTTGCTATCATGACACAAATGGGACCAGCAAGCGCAAAACTTGCAATGTCATTCCTCAAAAAACTCTAACTATTTAATACTCTCCCAGCCTAATCAAAAAAGATGAAAAAGCCCTACGCAACGCTACTCATAATACTCATAGCAACAGCTACATACCTAACAATGTCTCAAGGCAACCTCTACGTAAACCCAGTAACAAAAATGTACGACTATGGAGTCAAACGTGACCCAATCTGCGAACGCTGGGAAAACAACACCTGCAGAGAATACGTCTGCGCAAAAACAGAAAACAACACTTGCAAAGAATACGCCTACCAAATAAACTACCTAGGCGCGTTCACATACTCATTCATGCACATAGTAATCAAACACCTACTAATAAACATGATAATGCTCCTAGCCATACGCTGGGTAATAGAAACCAAACTAGAAAAAAAACTATTGATAGGCATCTTCTTATTCTCTGGAATACTTGCAGGCCTAGGTTATGCACTAGCAAACCCACACAGTTGGGTAATAGGAGCTTCAGCAGGCGTAGCAGGAATGCTCGTAGCAGCATACCTAGTCGACGTGAAAAAAACAATCATAGTCCTCACAGGCTCAGTACTATTACTTTCTTGCATAGTACTCCCACTAACAGATTATACAATACACCAGTTAACCACAAGCCATGAACAACAACTCAACAACACCCAACAAGAAATACAAAAAATAAACGAAACCATAAAACAAGTAGAAAAAACCATACAAGAAAAACAAGAAAAAGGAGAAAATGCCACTCAAGAAATCAAACAAATACAAAACCTAACCAAACAACTAAACCAAACAATAATCAAAAAAGAAACAGTAACAACAGAAAAAGAAACAATAAAAGAAGGCTCAGAAAAAGAAAAAGAAACACCCGCCTCAGACCTAATACATATGCTAGGAGCACTATTTGGAATAGTCTACATGCTAGCATTCAAAAGAATATCCTTCGAATGGTTCATAACAGACCTCAAAAAATACTGGAACTGGATGAAAAAGAAATGGCACTAACAAACCTAGAAATTCACTGGCTCACAGAAGAACTGACTTGCCTGCAAGGCTGCTTCTTCGAAAAAATGCAAGACATAAAAGAAGGACACAAATTCCGATTCACAGCTCATGACCTAATAATCGCACTCCCAGAAAGAATACACTTAACACGCTACCCATACACAGCAAGCACACCATCCAACCTTGCAATGTACGCTAGAAAACACCTGAAAGGAAGCAAAGTCAAAAAAGTAAGCCAACAAGGCTTTGATCGAGTCATAACCATAGAACTAGAAAACGGCTTCTCAATAATAATCGAACTCTTCGCAAAAGGAAATATCATCATAACCAATGAAAACAAAACCAAACACTGCCTCAGAAGAGAATCATGGAAAGACAGAGAAATCAAACCAACCAAAGAATACAAATACCCCCAATCAAACAAACTCAACCCAAAAAAAATGACACAACAAGAATTCAACGAAATATTCAAAATAGACACAATAAGAAGCCTAGTAAAAAACATTAACATGAGCGGGAAATACTTAGAAGAAGTATGCAGACACGCAAAAGTAGACAAACTCTCAAAAAATCCATCTGGAAAAGAAAAAACCATGCTCTTCAAAGAAATCAAAAAACTACTAGAAGAACATAAACCAGGCCTACAATCAGAACCAGTTGCAACCAAACTAACCATACCAGAAGACTATACACCAAAAGAAACACTTAACCAAGCAATAGACGATTACTACTCACCAGAAGAAAACAAAGAGATAGCAACCTTCCCAAAACTAGAAAAACGCTTGAAAAAACAAGAAGAAAGCCTCCAAGAACTAAAAAAAAGAGCTATTGAAACCAAACAAAAAGGAGACCTCATATACGCACACTTTAATGAATTACAAACCATGCTCGCAAAAGCAAACCAACTTAAAAAACAAGGAAAAACATGGAAAGAAATAGAAACAGAACTAGGAATAACAATAAACACAAAAACCAGAAAAACCAAAATAACATTAAGTGAATAACATGAAAAAAATCAGGAGAGCAGTATATAACAGAGAAGGCCCACACAGAATGGAAGGAACCATGATAAAAATGCTTCACAACGAAAAAATTGGAAACTATGCGTTCATTCACAAAAATAGAGCTGAAAAACTAGGATTCAAAAAAGAACATATTACAAGCCATAGTATGAGAATAGAAGAAACTACTACCGAACAACTAAAAAGCACTGACCTAGTAAGTAAAAAAGGTTGGATAACAGAAAAAGCAAAAACTGAACAAGGACAAGAATTACATTTAGTAACAATACCAGACAACCATGAAGTGCTAACAGGACTACTAGAAAAAGTAAAAAAAGGACAAGAACCAGAAATAAAAAAAGGTTCTTACCACTTTAAAATCTTTTAGACACAAAGAAAGCTAACCCAGGCAATATAACAATCATCAACAAAAGCATTGTCAAAGGATACTCACTGCCAGTATACTCAGTATCAACTTCAATAACAAAACTAGTCCTAGTCAAATTATAAAGCATAGAACCATCAGCCAAACTATAAATACTTGCATTAGTAGTATACTGTCCAGAATCAGGAGGCACCCAAGAGAAACCCTTATAACGCATAGTTGAACCAGGAAGAACCGCTTCATCACTTGAATTATCAAAGACTAAGTCGCCGCTTGAATTAAACACTCTAAAGATAATTTCATAACCCTCTCCTTGACCACCACGATTAGAAACTAAAACAAAAGACTCTGAAGTTATCCCACGTACTATAGGCTGAACCAACTCAATCTCCTCAACCACCAACTGAGCAGGAGGCAAATCCACTACAATCACAGTTGGATCATTATCAGAAATTCTACTAGTCCTATTAGTAACCACTAAATCTACAGCATAAGATCCTGGAGCACCACACGGAAAATCAGGAGTTATTTCAGCACTATGCCAAACACCAAAAGCAGCAGGACCCCTAACAGTCCAATAAAACTCAAAAATGGTACCAAGAGCAGCTTCACTACAAGAATGCATTGGAACACACTCACAAGAAGTCAAATTTTGACAAGAGCCAGTGGCATCAAGAGAGATAACCTGGCCAGAGAAACAACTATATGTACCACCTGCATCTGCTAAAGGCTCAGAAGCAAAGAAAGAAATGTTCCACAAATCAATCCGAGGAGTCTCCCCATAAACATCAGTAAACATCTCACCATACAAAACCACAGAAGGAACATCCACAACATTAACATCAGTCATATCAACACATTGCACCTCAGAAACACCAGAAAAAAAATCAGAACAATCAGGACACTCAGTACTATTAATAAGAAAACCAGACCCATTCAACACATAAAAAGTAGAATTAGTGTCTGATGTTCCAGAATCATGAAGGTTATCAAAACAAAAACGCCCCCAACCTTTTAACGGTTCTGTTGCCGTACCCGGTATATACTCATATGAACTGATATGACCACTTCGGTAAGCACCAAAACTGTTAATATCAGTTATTTCAATTTCTCCGCCAGAACTAGAACCAATAGAAATGTTTATTTCACAAAATTTCTCTTCAGTAATCGGATCTGTCACGTTAGTACAAGCAGCACAACTACAAACAGGACTCGTCTGCAAATGATACATAAGCCACGGAGCAATATTCACAACATTCCCAAACCCAAGTTCTCCAGATTTAATCCACTCTTGAGTACCATTCCCACCAACATCAATATACACATCCTCAGGAGTATTAAACGCAATATTTCGTGCAATCATCTCATAAATTTGACTAAGCTCAGCCGCATCAGGTGCAAAAAAGTAATACCCCCTAGCATCAGTACCAGAAGCATTAACAGCAGCAGCCATCGCAGTCAAAGTACCAACATCAGCACCACTCCCAAAACCAATAACATACAAAGAGATATTAGCAGCTCCGACTTCTCCTGACTTTGAAATAGCTTCAAGAATAGCAGCAGCAGTATCTGGAGGAGCATCACAATAATCATCAATTCCACCACATAACCCAGTAGACCAACAAGTACCCAATACATCTCTTGCTTGCCCATCAGTCATCAATAAAATAACCTTATTATCAGACAAAGTATAATCATCTAAAAGAGCCATAGAAACGTTAAGACCAGCACTTATAGGCGTATCGCCATAAGCAGTATAAGAATCAACACTAGAACTCAAAGAAATATTGTCATCACTCATACAATGAGTAACCTCAGCATGTGCCCTACGCGGCGAACCACTCCAATAACCATAAGAAACCAACCCTAATCTAGTATCTGAATGCTCACTTCCATTCAAAACAGTAAAAGTAAAAAGTTTATCCGCATCCTTCGCATCACACATCTTACAACCACAAGCACAACCCGGACCAACACAAGTAGCAGGATTACAATCCCCACAAGGATTTGCAGTAGACCCCCCAGAAGACCAAGGATCCCCCGGAGAACCATCATAACAATCAAAATACATACTCCCAGAAACATCCGTAGAAACAACAGCACCAACAGGCCTAGGCTCATTAATATCAAGAACCAAACCAGTCATATTTATCTCAAAAGTTGTGATGTTAATATCAAGAGGAAGACGTATCAGCATAGTAGAATTTTCACTGGATTGTGCAATTGAGATATTAATTTCAGAAGAACCATCAGACAAATTAATCTCATAAGCATCAGCCAAACCCATATACCCACCAAAAAGACTACAAGTATGGTTATGACCAGTTGAATTATCATCGTCAATCAAATTAGTTTTAGCAGTACCTATGCAAAAAGTATCTTCCTGAAAACCAGAAAAACACAAGGGCAAAAGAATCAACAAAATCAACAAACCAGACGCAACTTTAATCATCAGAATCACCTACAAAAGAAAAACACAAAGCACCATCAACTGTACTGTTAAAAACCAAAACCCAGTCGTTCAAAGTAATATTCTCACCAGGATTCAAAACCTTAGTTTCTTCAACACCGAAATGATTAACCAAAACTTCAACAGCACCCTCAGAACCACCTTCTGAAAAAGACGCAGAAAACAAATAATCACCAATCTTAACCGTCTGGCCACTCAAAACTGAAAACTTCTCTTCAACCTCCAACTCAGGATAATCCAACTTTAACCAAACACCATGATACACTTTTTTCAAAACAGAAAGCTCATAAGAATTAAGATTTGCCCCACTCCAATACCAAATATCAAAAACTTCACCTTCTTTTAAATTTAAAACATCCGTCCGATTATTAGGAAAAGCTACATCCATACGCATTTTCACATAATCAGACAATTTGAAGTTAATACCATCAACAGTTACTTCCTGATTAAAACAAACAGAAAAATTCTCGCCCAAACTAGCCTTGCCAACACCGCTAGGATTCATGCAAGCACACTCCATAGGCAAGTCCTGCGGACAACTTACACAATCCTCCCTTGGATCAGCAATACCATTCCCACAAATCCACATTCCAGCATAAGGATCTCCAGAACCATTTTCAGTAACATTATTTTCTGGAGTGAAAGGAAGGACAGACCCATTAGAACCATTAGGATGAGCACTGTTATTGACAGTCACATTAGGTAAAATCGGCTGAGTATCAGACATAGTCAAAACAAAAACTAAAACCAAAACAAACGACAATAAAATTAAACCAATAGCAACCTTAAGCAAACGAGGAGAAGTCCTAGCTATCAAACGTTTAACCATAAAAAAGCACCAACAAAACAAAAGAAATAGAGATATATAAAAGTGCCGGCAAACTCCCCTCCAAAAAATGATTAATGACGTTTAAACGCAAAGAACGCTATTCCTGGCAATACAACAATCACCAACAAAAGCACTGTCAAAGGATACTCATCACCAGTGAATTCAGTATCAATATGAATAACTAAACTTGTCTTGTCAACCGTGTATATTATTGACTGGTCAGCAAGATCATGAATAGTAGCATTAACCGTGTACATTCCAGGAGAAGAAGGAATCCAAGAAAAACCACGATTTCTTAAAGTTGAACCAGGAAGACTCTCCTCAATCCTTGAACCAACAAAAACCAAGTCATCGCTTTCATTAAACACTCTTAACGTTATGTTATAGCTAGAACCCTTACCACCCTTATTATAAACTAAAACAAAAGTATCAGAACGTATTCCATCCACTATAGGCTGAACCAATTCAATTTCCTCAACCACCAACTGAGCAGGAGGCAAATCCACCTCAAGCACTGTCGAAGCATTATCAGAAATCCGGCTAGTCTTATTAGTAACCATTAAATCCACAGTATAAATCCCAGGAGCACCACACGGAAAATTAGGAGTTATCTCAGCACTATGCCAAACACCAAAAGCAGCAGGACCCTTAACAGTCCAATAAAAATCAAAAATCGTATCAAGAGAAGTTTCATCACAAGAATGTAAAGGAGAACACCCACACGGAGTGAAATTCTGACAAGAATTAGAAGCATTAAAAGTCACAACTTGACCCGCATTACAGTAATAAGGTCCAGAAACATTAGCTAAAGGAGCACTAGCATAAAAAGAAATATCCCAATAATCAATTTGAGGCATTTCCCCATAAACATCCGTGAACATCTCACCATACAAAACAACAGAAGGAATATCCACAACAGGAATACTGGTTACATCAATACATCTCGCCTCAGAAGCATCAGAAAAAATATTAGAACACTCAGAACAACCAGAAATAATAAAACCAGAACCATTCAACACATAAAAAGTAGAATTAGTGCTTGCTGTATGCGCATTATCAAAACAAAAACTACCCCAACCCTTCAAAGGCTCTCCAGGACTTATAAGAACAGGATCTCGCTCAAGTGAATTTATGTGACCACTCATGTAAGCCCCAAACGCATTTATGTCAGTTATAGAAATATTCCCGCCAGAACTAGAACCAATAGAAATGTTTATTTCACAAAATTTCTCTTCAGTAATCGGATCTGTCACGTTAGTACAAGCAGCACAACTACAAACAGGACTCGTCTGCAAATGATACATAAGCCAATCAGCAATATCCACAACATTTCCAAACCCAAGTTCTCCTGCCTTAGTCCATTCTTGAGTGCCATTCCCACCAACATCAATATACACATCCTCAGGAGTACTAAACGCAATATTTCTTGCAATCATTTCATAGATTTGACTGAGCTCAGCCGCACCCGGTGCAAAATAATAATATCCCCTAGCATCAGTTCCAGAAGCATTAACAGCAGCAGCCATCGCAGTCAAAGTAGCAGTGTTAGCTCCACTCCCAAAACCAATAGCATACAAAGAAATGTTAGCAGCTCCTGCTTCCCCTGACTTAGTAACAGCCTCAATTAAAGCATCAGCAGGATCTTGAGGAGCATCACAATAATCATCAATTCCCCCACATAATCCTGTGGACCAACAACTTCCTAAAACATCTCTTGCATCACCATCAGTCATCAACAAGATAACCTTATTGTCAGATAGTGTGTAGCTCTCCAAAAGATTCATTGAAACTTCAAGACCCGCACTTATCGGAGTGTCTCCATAAGCATCATAAGTGTTTATACTAGAATTCAAAGAATTATTGTCATCGCTCATACAATGATCCACTTCAGCGTGAGCAAGATAAGTTGGCCAACCAGTCCAATAACCATAAGATACCAAACCCAACCGAGTATCTAAATGCTCACTCCCATTCAAAATAGTGAAAGTAAAATTTCGAGCTGCATTCTTCGCATCACACATTTTACAACCACAAGGACAGCCAGCACCAACGCAAGTAGCAGGATTACAATTACCACAGGGGTTCGGAATAGGACCTCCGGCATAACAATCAAAATACATGCTTCCAGAAACATCTGTAGCAACTACAGAACCAACCGGCCTAGGCTCATTTATAACAAGCACCAAACCAGTCATATTTAGAGTAAAAGTAGTAAGATTAATGTCCAAAGGAAGCACAATTAACATGGTAGAATTTTCTCCAGAAGCCTGAATAGACAAATTCATCTCAGAAGAACCATCAGACAAATTAATCTCATAAGCATCAGCCAAACCCATATACCCATCAGGACAAAAATGGTAATAGCCAGTTGAATTCTGAATATCAACATAATTAGTCTGAACACCAAGTTCACAAAACTCATCTCTCCAAACACCAGAAAAACACACCGGCAAAAGCACCAACAAAACCAACACACCAGAAATAAGCTTAGTCATTAGAATCACCTACAAAAGAAAAACACATTGCTCCATCAATAGTGCCATTAAATGCTAAAACAGTGTCTCCCAAAGTAATATTTTCATTAAGATTCAAAATCTTAGTTTCTTCAGCACCAAAGTAACTAATTGAAACCTCCACAGTTTCTTCAGAACTATTCTCTAAAAAAGACGAACTGAACAAAAAATCACCAATTTTAATTTTCTGACTGTTTAAAACTGAAAAGTCTTCTTCAGCATTTAATTCACGATAATCCAAATTCAACCAAACACCATGATGTACATTCTTCAACACAGAAAGCTTGTAAGAGTTAAGATCTGCTCCATCCCAATACCACACATCAATAACAGTTCCTTCCTCAGGTCTTAAAACTTCTTCTTTTCCACTCGGAAAACTCACATCAACACGCGTTTTAGTATAATCAGATAACAAAAACTCAATGTCATCAACAGAAACCTTCTGATTAAAGCACACGGAAAAATTCTCTCCAAGACTAGCCGTTTTAGAACCATAATTGGATGTTGTGCAAGCACATTCCACCGGCAAATCCTGAGGACAACTCAAACAATCCTCCCTCGGATCAGCAATACCATTCCCACAAATCCACATTCCAGCATAAGGATCAACGCTAGGGTTATCAACCTTTGGGACAGGAATATCCTTGACATCAGGAAGAGGAGCATTGTTAACATCTACTTTTGGAACAACCCTAGGACGAAGCAAAGCATAAAAAATAAGCAAAATAAACGATAATAAAACTAACCCGATTACAACCTTAATCAAAAGAGGAGAAGAATCCTTTTTTAAACGTTTAACCATTAAAATTACACCAGTAAAATAAAAAGAAGTAGAAGTATATAATAATAAGGAAAAAAAGTGCAAGAAGAAAAGTAAAACTTTACGTAAGATTACGAAATTCTTTTATAATACCTCTTCCATAAGTTAGTTTGGAGAGTGCTTTCCGTTTTTTAAAAAAACCTACCAAGAGTTCCCTAACCAAGCGCGCGAGCCCTCTCCAACCTTTCTCGCATCGGGGGGTGCAAGAATGCGAAGAGACGTTGAAAAAGTTATTAATAGTTATAAAAATGGAGAAATAGGACTCTTTGAGGCATCTAAAATTGTTGATATGCATCCTAAAGAGTTTCTTGATGTTCTAGTACAAAGAAATAAATTAAAAGCTGCAGCTATTTGCAGCTCTGCATAAAAAAAATCAGAAAAAGATTATTTTATTAGATTTTCATCTACAACAATAACATCACTAACAGCGAAAATTGCTTTGAAAGGAATAGCAATAAATTCTTCTTCATTTCTTGGCAGTTTCTGTGCGAACTTACTGTCTTCTGAAGGTTCAACGAGGAATGTGTCCAACTCACCAGACCTTTCTTCTATTTTAATGTCGCTCAGCCTTCCAACTTCTTCTCCTTTGTTAGTTATGACCCTCTTTCCGCCGAGCTGTTTAGCTATTGCAAATTTTCTTGTGGTCATTTAAATCACTGTGGATACTTACTCTTTGAGCCTATAAAAGCTTTTCGTTAACTCAAAGGCGCATAGAAAGCAATAATAGGAGGAAAAACTTGAATCTAAGCATGATTTCGAAAGAGTTGAAAGAAGAACTCATGCGACAACAATATCGCTTAGCAGGCAACCACTCAGCAGTAAAAGTTTGCCATTGGACTAAAGAAAGCCTTGTGAACGATAGACAATGCTATAAACAACAATTTTATGGCATTAACAGCCATCGCTGCCTGCAGATGACGCCAGCGGTAGCATGGTGTCAACAACGCTGCCTCTTCTGTTGGAGAACATACAAAGACACAACTCCAGACCAAAAATGGGATGCTCCTGATGAAATAATTGAAAAGAGTATTGAAGCACAACGAGAATTACTACAAGGGTATTATGGTTTTGACAAAGTCAACAAAGCCAAACTCGATGAAGCCATGAATCCAAACCAAGTAGCAATCAGCCTAGCAGGAGAACCCACACTTTATCCACACTTAAGTCAGTTAATCGATGCTTTCAACGAACGCAAATTCACTACGTTCCTCGTCACAAACGGCCTTGCCCCGAAAGTTCTCTCAGAACTATCCCTACCAACACAACTATACATTTCGCTCAGCGCGCCAACTGAAAGCGTGCACAAGAAACTGAACGTTCCTATGATTCCGGGCACATGGAAAGCACTGAACGACAGCCTCGAGCTGATGCCATCACTGGACACGAGAAAAGTCATTAGAATTACATTGGTTAAAGGCTGGAATGATATTAATCCAGAGCTTTATGCGAAATTGATTAGCAAAGCACAACCTGATTTTGTGGAAGTGAAAAGTTACATGTTCGTTGGTGACAGCAGAAAACGAATGACCATAGAAAACATGCCATACCATGAAGACACAAAAGCATTTGCAGAACAAATAGAGCAACGCCTGGAAGGGTATAAGATAGTTGATGAAAAGAAAGCGTCTAGAGTAGTCTTATTAAGTAATGGAAAAAAAGGAATGATAAAATCGTGAACAAATCAAGAGAACTAGTTAAAAAAAATGTGATATTGAAGAAAAAGGTTTTGCCAGAAGGTTATATGAAAACTAGTTTTCATAAAATTAAATATGATGTGTATAGTAAAAAACCAAGAGAATCATTTTTTAAAAATGTTTCTAAAGAATTAGAAAAACAGATTAGGAAAACTACATCTGAAAAAAGACTTGGAAGTGTAGAGGTTGTTTGTTGGCCAGCAGGACAGCGACCAGAACATTTTCCTGAATTATTCAAAAAAGTTAAAAAACAAAACTTGAATGATCACTCCCTTGTTGCAGACATTAAAACATTTTGGCCTTTAGCAAAAACCCCAATGATAGAACATGAAGGACTAATTCTAAAGAATAAAGGAAGAGGAGTAGGTGGAAAAGTTCTTGATGAAATATTAGAAGACCTAGAAAAAAATCATGAGGTCAAAGCTATTTTTGCTACTACTGAACAAAAAGACATGCAAATGCTTCTCACATCAAGAAACTTTCAACCACCAAAAAAATCAAGAATGAAAAAATCCATGCTTGACTATGTATATATAAAAAAGCTCTAAGAGCCTTTTCCTTTAGCAGTTTTTTTGCTCTTTTTTCCTTCAGGTTTAGAAGGTTCTATCTTAATGCGCAAAATATCTTGCATTACTTGAGGTATGGGCTTATCATACTGGTATGACAATTCGAGAATTTTGAATCTTATTTCCATTAACTCGTTCATTTTGAATCACCTTGAATAGAAAACAATGCTTCACTAGTTCTAGGCTTACCACAACTAAACTTACCTTCAGGACAACCACCATTCACACAACCAGGACCAGCATTCTCAAAAATTGTTGGAGCAACTTTTTTGACTTCCGCAAGCATCAAATCAGCAAGCTGTCTAATTTCCCATTGAGCCCGATTACAACAACGAAGCTTGAAAAAATTCAATAACGCACGAGCATTCATTGTAACCACAATACTCGTATGCATTGCGTTCGGCAGGAGGTATCGCGCGTCTTCAGTAGGAACGCCATTTTCACGTAGCTTGGAATAAGTTTCAAAACATTGGTTGATGAGCTGTTGATATTCTTTTAAGTGTTCTGGATTAGCTTTTATTGAATCAGGTACCGTATACGCTTCTTCAGAAAGCTTTACATAGCGCTGACTTTGTTGAGTGTAAGTAGCAATACGATGCCTTACTAGTTCATGAGTCAATGTTCTTGACACCCCACTGACATTAAAAGTAAACACAGCATGCTCTATTACAGATAAGTGTCCTCTAGAAATAACATTACGCAGTAGCCCTTTCGCTTTCTTTTCATCTAGTTCATCAAAAAAATTGTCTCCTAACCGTTCTTTTGTACTGGCATAAGCAGCTGCTGCACAAGTTATTTCAGGATTAGGGGTGTGATTAACAAGAGTTACATGCATGATAGGTCCTCGCAAGCTAATTTATATGTTCAAGACATAAAAAGACTAGTGGTGTTCATGGTCTGGCCTTTTAAAAACGAAGAAAAGCCGATTGAAGAAGAATCTGGTAAAGGTCCTGAATGTGCTGCTTGCGGTCAACCCGGAGCAGATAAAAAATATGGTGGTCAATACTGGCACAAAAAATGCTTGAGAAAAGCCAAAAAACAAGCAAAGAGTATGTTTTAAATGGATGACGAAATTGGAGTGAAAAGCTTTGGAGTGCTTGCAGTACTCGCACTCCTTTTTGCAGTAGTAAATGTGTTAGTAGTACTTTATCTTCAAGAACATGCAGGTGTAAGACTTCCGAACTGCGGTGATTGTCAGTATTTAGCAGGCGGAAAATGTTTTGATTATGAATGTTGTGAAGACGAACATTGTTTGACCATCCAAACTTGCAGAGGTCATATTTGTTACGATTTGGACTGCCCTTTGAATAAAACAGAGAATCATGCTTGTGTATACCAAATGAAAGATCTTTTAATTAGAATAAACCAGACTAACGTGTCTAACATAAGTGAAAAAATTAAAGAAATAGAATGCTTGGATCCTTCAGATTGTTTGGACAACCAAACTTGCGAAAATAATAAATGTGTAAAAGTTGAGTGTGAACCTGGAATAGTAATATACAATCATACCTGCACAGGAAAAGCATGCATAAATAACATAGATTGTGAACAGGAAGATGTATGCATTAGAAACATTTGCACTCCACTAGAATGTGGCACATGTCAATATCCTGCCAATCACACCTGCATAAACTATGAATGCTGTGATTACACAGACTGTGGTTTTGAAGAAACTTGTGAAGAACATTCCTGTAAAAAACTAAATTGTACTGGAAAAACAATATTTTTCGCAGGAAAATGCGTAACTCCAGAATGTTCAGAAGATAGTGAGTGTGAAGATGGAATAAACACCAATAAGGACACTTGCTTGGATCCAGGAAAACCATATGCTAGATGCACTCATGAATGGAAAATAGCTAATTTCACGGGGGATGCAACCCTAACACTAAATTTGAACCAGACAGCATATAACAAAGGGAAAAATTCCAGAATAACATTTTTAGACTATAAAGAAGATGACAACTATTTTTGGACAGATCGAGCAAAAATCGACTTTTCGCTTTGGGGACAACACAGAGAAGAATGGATCATAAAACCCCCAGGATACGTTAACACAACATATGCAGCAATACACTACTGGCAGAATATTACAATCAATGGACAAAGAATCACAATAATAATGGACAGCGTAGAAAAAAGTACGCTAAAAGCAAAACTTCATGTTAAATATTATAACGTGACAGGGTGAACATTTAATACCTAGAAAAAACAAAAATAGGATTCAATGGCTGATTCTAAAAGAATGGACTTAGACCACTACTTCATGAGCATAGCAGAACTAGTAGCAAAACGATCCACCTGCCTCAGACAAAATGTTGGAGCAGTACTAGTCAAAGATAAACACCTGTTATCCACCGGTTACAACGGTGCTCCCTCAGGTCTCAAACACTGTTTGGATATTGGATGTTTGAGAGAACAACTTAAAATCCCTTCAGGTGAACGCCACGAACTATGTAGAGCAGTGCATGCTGAACAAAACGCAGTAATACAAGCAGCCTTGCATGGAGTAAACACAAAAGGTTCAACACTTTATTGTACTCACACCCCTTGCAGCCTATGCGCGAAAATACTAATAAATGCCAAGATAAAGCGTGTGGTCTACAAAGGAGAATATCCTGATGATTTTGCTAGAGGATATTTTGAAGACGCTGGAATAGAATGTATGAAGATTGACTGAGATGTTTGAATGAACATAGGGAAAATAATCGATCAAGACTTTAAGATATGGAAAGGCAAAACCAGTTTTGTGATAAACGTACAAGGCTGCAATATGGCTTGTCCTTACTGCAACAATAAAGACTGCGTAAAAAATGCCCTTTCGAAAAAAGATTGGAGACCAGCTTTTGAACAAGTAAAACATTCTGTAAATAGCGTAGTTATCACTGGAGGAGAACCATTAATACAACAACACCTTAGCATATTCTGTAAAAAAATAAAACTAGCTGGTATGAAAGTACGCTTGGAAACCAACGGCTCCAACCCAGAAGTACTATCTCAACTAATCCAAAGAAAGGTTGTGGATAGTGTTGCATTAGACATTAAAGCTCCATTTAATGACTATCCGAGAATAGCCAAGAGTGGAGATTCCATGAAAGTTAAAAAAAGCATGGACCTGCTTCAAAACAGTAAAGTAGAACACGAATTCAGAACCACTTGGACTCCAGACCTAACAGAAGAACAACTGCTTGCCATAGCAAGACAATGCAAGGGCATTTGGATACTCCAACAATTCATTCCAGGCAACTGTTTAAACCCATCATATGACACAAAACCATTAACACCATACGAACAAATACTAAACCTTGCTAAAAAAGCAGAAGGGCCAACAGAAAAAAGAATACTCAGCGAAAAAGGCGAAGAAGTGGTCTAATGCGCTGCTTCATAGGCGTACCACTCAACAAAAAAACAAGACAAGAACTAACCAAAATCCAGCAACACTTCTGTGAATCCAACACTAAAATGAAACTAGTAGAACCAGAAAACCTACATGTTACACTACATTTTCTAGGAGAAATAAAAAACACTGAACCAATCAAGAAAAAACTCGCTCAAATCAAACAAAAAAGTTTCGAACTACAAGTGAACGGATTGGGAGCATTCCCAAACAAAAACCACGCAAGAGTATTATGGGCAAGAATCAACAAAGGTAAAGAAACACTTAAAAGCCTTCATGACGAAATAACCCATGGGGAGTATCACCCACACATAACTCTAGCAAGAATCAGAACAAAACCAGACGAAACACTGAAAAAACTGCTAGAACAACAACTCCAACTTTCCATGCCAGTTAACAAAATAGTACTCTATCAGAGCACTTTAACGCCTGACGGCCCAAAATACTCAAAGGTGCAAGAAATTGAACTTGATTAAAACCATTATCGCGCTACTTCTCATCACTACCTGCACGTCTGCAGTAACATTTGTAGCTAACACTAACAATGACACAATGATACTCTCAAGCAAAACATATACTGCAAAACTTAACATACAAGAAAACCTGTTAGGAATAAACAACATTCTTGAAATTTATCAATACCCAAAAGTTGAAATTCTTGGAATTACAGTAGAACCAGTAGAGCCTAGCATTGGTGGAATAACTATTGGAGAAAGTGTTAATGAATACTTAGTAGATTATCCTCAAGCAGTAAAAAAAGATGTATATGTTTCAAGCAGAATAACCTTCTTTGAAGACTACATACACCAAGAGATAAAAATAGAAAACACCCACTCAAGCGAAATGGAAATAAACATAAAACTAATTCCAAAAACAAACAAAAGCAGTTATATTTACACACCATACAACACTAATCCCTCAGCCAATTACCTATGGATTTCACCACCATTCCATCAAGAAAGAGGACTAGGACTAGCAGTATACTTTGATACACTCATGACCAGCTATGTTCAACCTGGAGAAACCATGCTAGCCAAAAATACTGAACTAATAGGAGATTGGAGCATAACAATTAACTCAGGAGAAATTAAAACAATAAGCCTAAGATACATTACAGGATACGCATCAGACAGAAAACTAATAGAACAACACGCATTCAGTCCTCCAGCAACAAAACAACACTTGCTTGATGTTGAAACAGACTCACTTTTTGAAATCAAAAACACAGAAAGCCTCAAACAAATAAGAAGTGAAATAAGTGCAGGATCAGCAGCAGAACTAGTCACTAAAGTTAAAGAACGCTTAGACTTGATTCCTGACACCCCAACCTCTGAAACCACAAACCAAAAAACAATTTATGACATGAAAGAACTACTTGAAAAAAGCCAATTAAACAGTCTAGAAAAAGCATTATTATTCAGAGAGATAATACGCAAAAAAGGAGTCCCCGCAGAAATAATAATCGGGCTAAAAGAAAACACATACTACGCATGGGTATACGCATACCCAACAGTTGAACCAGTATTTTTTGATCCTGCAGGAAAACTAGAAGCATACGAAAAGATTTACGAAGAACCAACACCGAAATACTGTAGCAATACAATCAACTCATGCAACTGGGCTTCAGACATCGGAACAGACAGAATGTGCATACTAAACTTTTGCGCGAGTACATACTTGTTCATAACATTCATTCTAATAGCATTAATCACAGTATTCTTGTTCCTTCAATACAAAGCAGACTTTTTGTATAAAATAGCAGGAAGAGCAAAAATGAAAAAAACAGACGATGAAAAAATACATTCATATCACATAATCAAAAGAGACTATGTTCCAATAAACCCACTGGAAGAAACAGTCCTTAAAAAACTTAAAGAAAGAATGGGCATAGTTGAACTTGCTAGATACGAAAAAGAAACAGGTTTCTCAAGACTTCTAATAGAAACAACTATAGAAGAACTTGAAAACAGAGAAATAATTAAAAAGATGTGATTTTGTTCAAAAAGCCGTCACGGTCACTATAAAATTCATTAAACAAGTTAACTGTTTCAACATAAGACAAATCCTGTTCAAGCATCCAATCTAATATCCCCTTACGTAAGTTCATACGTTCCATTACTTCTTTTTTATTCATCCCACCAGCAAAAGCCAGTTTTTCTATAGTCTGGCTTGGAAGCTGAGTGCGCGAAAGAACGTCTCTGCCTTTATCCCATTTGTAAATACCATTAAGCAAAACTTGATCTCCCATCCAACTAACTTCTGAAATCTCAGTAACCCTTCTTTGTACTCCTCCACCCTCAGAACGAAATCTATGCTGGATAACAATCACATCAAGTAAAGAAAGCAATTGTTTATGAACATTCATTGGAGGAGACCTAAGTCTTAAAAGAGTTTCTTTAGCGTCATTAGCGTGCAATGTTCCCATTGAGCCAGTAATACCAACATCCATCGCAGTAAACAAAGACATTGCTTCTGGACCCCTAACCTCTCCAACCATAATTCTGTCCGGTCGCATCCTTAACGATGCTTTAACTAAATCATTCATTGTAATTTCGGTCTTGCTCTTATAATCGTAAGTAGCCTCTAACTGAACCCAATTATCCCTACCACCTAAGTTTAACTCAAGCGTATCCTCAATAGTAAGAACTCTATTATCAAAAGGAATGAAAGAAGACAACGCATTAAGAGTAGTAGTCTTCCCTGAACCGGCTCCACCACTAATAATTAGGTTCATAGGAAGAACATTCAAACCCTCAACAGCAAGCCACAAAAAAGAAGCAACTTCAGGAGTAATCGTTCCAAACTTGACTATATCAAGCAGAGAAAAAGGCTTGAAAGAAAATTTTCTTATAGTAAGAGTAGGAGATGTCGATGCAGGAGGAACAGTAATGTTGACTCTTGGCCCACCAACCATCCTTGCATCAACAATAGGATTTGCTCTTGTTAGTTCCTTTCCTTCAGAAGAAGCAATTCTACTCAAAAGCACTAATAGTTTATCAGAAGAATGAAAAATAATGTTAGTCTTACAAGCACCATGCTTCCTATGAAACACTCTTACTGGCTTGTTAGTGCCATTAATCATAATTTCCTCAAGCTCATCATCCGCAATAAGCTGAGAAAGCATTCCAACACCACACAACATGTTAGTGACTTCTTTAGTCAACTCCTTTTGATTAGAAGATTTTGGCAAATGCTTTTTAACAAACTTTGAAACCAACTCCTCACGATCTTTCAATATAGACGGTTCTAAAGTCAATTCATGAACCTTAAGTTTGCAAACCAATTGACCCTCAATAGCATGCAACCAAGTACCAGCACGCTTATCAGTAAGAAATACTTGTTCCATTTCACGAATAGAAAACTTTTTCAACGCAACTCTGGAAATAACATCCAAAAAAGCATGCTCGTCCTCAGTAAACTTTGGTCGATCTACAAGGTAATAACACTGTCCGCCCTTGTGGACTATACTCATAAATAGTAGTTCTCAGTAAGTGAATAAAAAGCTTTCTAAGGACTCAAAAAAAATGAATTTAGAAAAAATAATTCCAAAACAAAGGAAAAAAGAACTAGCACTAGCAACTGAAATAATCACTGAAATAAACAAACAAGGACACGAAGCCATGCTAGTAGGAAGCATAGCAAAAGATACCTGCCTAAGAGGTTCAAAAGACATAGACATTTTCATAATGTTCTCAAAAAACACAACCAGAAAAAAACTAGAACAAAAAGGCCTAGAAATAGGCAAAAAAGTCTGTCAAGCATTTGGAAGTAAAGCAATAGTTCACTACGCAGAACATCCATACACTAAAACAGTCATAAAAGGCTACGACATTGACCTAGTTCCATGCTACAAACTCAAAAAAGGAGAAAAAATAATCTCTTCTGTTGATAGATCACCCTTACACACACATTACGTAAAAAAACATTTAATCAAAAACAATGAAGTAAGAATGCTAAAATATTTCATGAAAAAAATTGGCGTCTACGGAGCAAACATTCGAGTACGAGGCTTCTCAGGATACCTATGCGAACTATTAATACTAAAATACGGTTCCTTCCAAAACGTGCTAGAAAAAGCCAGTTTGTGGAAACCAAGAGAAAAAATAGACTTAGAAAACCACAGCACACTAGAATTCAACAACCCACTAATAGTAATAGATCCCGTTGACCCTGAGCGTAACGTTGCAGCAGCACTCCACGAAAACCAGTATTGCTGGTTCATACTCGCAGCAAGATACTACATAAAACACAAAAAAATACCAAGCAAAACAAAACTCATGAAAAAACGAGGGAAATTCTTTGTCATAGAATGGAAAATAAAAGAAGATCTAGAAGAAATACTCTGGTCACAACTAGAACGCTTCCAAGAAAAAGTCGTCAAACAACTCAACTTCCATGAACTATCAGTAATAGACAGCCTCGTCTGGACAGACTCACAAAAACTTGCCCAACTGCTAATAGAACTAGAAGTCTGGGAACTACCACTAATAAACGACCACGAAGGCCCAGAAGCATACGACCAAGCAAGAGCAGACAGCTTCATAGAAAAATACGGCAAAGTAGTAGTGCGCGGATCACGCTTATACACAGAAAAAAAACGAGAATATAGGAAAGCAGAACCTTTACTGAAAAAACTTTTAAAAGAACCACCATCACACCTAGAAAAAAACTGGAAAATCAAAACAGGCGCAACCACCAAAAAAACGCGCGTCTACAAAGAATATTCTAAAAAATTCTGGAAGTTGACCTAATGGAAAAGAAAACTAAATATATGATAATCGCTTTGATTGCACTTTTTGTGATAGCAATGCTCATACTAGCCGCACTTGTGGTTGGAATGGTTTTTGTTGTGCTAGGAACAACCTTCTCCACAAGATACCCCACTCCTGCACTTATTTCTCAGGATAAGAGTGTTTGCGCGGCTTCAGGGATACAACTGTTGGACTATACCGAGCAGTATGAAATCATTTCAGAAGCAGACGGAGACCTCAAAATAAGATACATTGGAGAAACACTAACTTGTAGGATAGGTAGTGTTGATAGAACAGGGTCAACATGTGTTATAGGCCAAGGCTCTGGGAATAAGATAAGGATTCTAGTATCAAAAACAGAATGCGCTCTGCAGGAAGTTTCTTGAGTCGATTAATGGACTGACAAACTTTTTTATACAGCGCTAACCTAATGTTATCCATGAGCTGGAAAGACGAAACATTTAAGCACATCTCTGAGATAGACAAAAACATAGGCAAAACAATCAAACTTAGAGGATGGGTCTACAGACAAAGAGCAGGCAAAAACAATGCCTTCATAGTGTTACGAGACGCAACAGGACACATACAATGCGTTGTACGCAAAGAATCTGCATTCTTTTCTTTGGCTTCAGGACTAGGAATTGAAGCAAGCATTGAACTAGAAGGAACCGTTAAAAAAGATGAACGTGCTCCCACCGGCTATGAACTTGAAATAGAAAAACTCAAACTAATCGGTGAATCAATAGACTTCCCGATCAACAAAGACCAAAGCACTGAATTTCTAATGGACGTGAGACATCTCTGGTTACGCTCACAAAAAATGACAAACATGCTTAAAGCCCGTAATTATATGATTGGATACCTTCGTGAATGGCTTAAAAACAACGAGTTTTGGGAAGTACATGCTCCAATATTTACTACAGCAGGATGTGAAGGAGGCTCAACACTATTCCCTGTGGATTACTTTGGCAAAGAAGTATACCTATCCCAAAGTGGACAAATGCACATGGAAATAGCAATACATAGCTTAGAACGCGTTTACACTTTAACCCCTTCATTCAGAGCTGAAAAATCCAAGACAACAAGACACCTAACAGAATACTGGCACTTGGAAGCAGAAGAAGCTTTCGTTGATAACAAAGGCAACATGGAAGTAGAAGAAGAAATGATTTCACACGTTTGCCAAAGCATGGCAAAAAACCACTCAGCCCTGCTCAAATATTTTGGAAGAGATCCAAAAGAAATGAAATCAATTAAACCACCGTTTGAACGACTAAGCTATGAAGAAATGCTTGAAGAACTCAAACATAAAGGAGTAGAAATGACCTGGGGAGATGATCCAGGAGCACCACAAGAAAAAGCGTTAACAGAAGACAGAAAAGAACCTATTTTTGTTTACAATTATCCACGTGGAACAAAAGCATTCTACATGAAACTCCTTGATGAAAAACACGTGGCTTGTGCAGACATGCTTGCACCGGAAGGACACGGTGAGATAATCGGCGGAAGCGAAAGAGAATGGAGAATTGACGAACTAAAACAATCAATGGAAACATTTGGTCTCAAAGAAGAAGACTATTCATGGTATCTTGACCTACGACGCTATGGATCCATACCCCACTCAGGATTTGGTTTAGGCATAGAAAGAACAGTAAAATGGATTCTCAGCTTAGACCACATAAGAGATGCAATTCCATTCCCAAGAACATTAAACAGAACCAGCCCTTAATCTTCAAGAAGCTTGTTGATTTCCTGAAGCTCATAAAGTGCTTCTTGCATCTCTTTCTTTTCTTTTTCAGTTGCAGCATTTTCTACATGCTTCTTAATTTTTTGTTCGTGAGCAATACGATCTTTTTTATGAGGAACCTCTTCAGCAACCTTAAGCTTGCCAATCAAAGCAAGTGTTTCCTCAACTTCATTAGAAACCTTAGATAAACCTTCAGAATTACTTGAAGTTACTGGCTGAGGGAGCGTTTTAACTGATTGTGCTAGCGTCTTCGGTTCTGCAGAAACTTTTTTGACAGGAGAAGGAGGTACTGAAGGAAGACTAATTGACTCTCGTGTCTTTTCCTTAATCTTTTCAACATCCACTCCTTTAGATGTTAAAACCTCTTGTCTGATTTCTGTAACCATTAATTTAACAGTCTTATGAAGCTGCCCCATTATTCCCTCAATTACCTTCTGATGAGTTACTCCATGCCAATCCTCAACAGTAAGTCTCAACCGAAAAGCACCCTTAACAATCTCACAAACTTCATCCAAAGAATACTTATCTGTACTAGCACTAGCAGCAACACGCCAACCAGGAAGTTTTTCGCCAGACTCCTCAGCATACTTATGCAACAAACTTCTAAAAATAAGAAAAGGTGGCTGAAAATCAATTGTCATATCCCCTTCCTGTAAATCAAACTCTCGGAAAGACCGTTTAAAAGAACTAAAAATAGTCCAAACCTTTTTTATGTAACCAATAAATCGAACAATACTAACACCCACACAAAAAAATGCAATAGTTGGAACCAAAATAACCAACGCTTGAAAATGAACCAAACCTGAAGCAATAATAACCCCAGTAAAAATTAAAGTAAGAATGAAAAAACTTGCCAGTACATCATTGACCACCATCTTAATCAAAAGAGTCTCCAAATGTGAAGGAGAAGACCGCAAGCTAACGCGCATGACTAAAAATAAGTTGCCATAAGTATAAAAAGCTTGCTTATCACAAAAAACCGCATGGTAAGGGCTATTGCCTTTGGAACATTCTCATTGATACACCCAGGACACATATACTATCTGACCACTGCTAAAAGCTTAGCAGATGAACTGATAGTTGTTATCGCACGAGACTCAACAGTCAAAAAAATTAAAGGAAAAAGCCTAGTTCCAGAAGAACAAAGAAAAAAAGTAATAGAAGCACTCAAGCCAGTGGACCAAGCAATTCTAGGCAGCGAAACAGACCGTTACGAAATTATTGAAAAACTAAAACCAGATGTAATAGTACTTGGAGTTGACCAAGACGAACAAGAAGACAAGCTTGCTTACGAACTATCTAAACGGGGACTTAAATCTAAAATAGTAAGAGTATCAAAAGCAGAAGGCATACTCTACAAAAGCTCGAAACTCTTAGACTATGTTTGTTCTATTTCCTCAAAAGAGGAAGAATAAGACTACCTGGACCACCACTGCCTTTCTTAAGTTCTCGCATAGGAAGAGAAATGACCTCAACTCCATGCTTCTTCAAAGTTGGAATCATTTCATCACAATCGTCTCCAATGATCACTTTGTTTTCTTCCAACAGAATAACATCTGCTGCGAAATGCCTCTGCTGAAAAGCAGTTAAAGGAATAACATCAATATCGTTTCCACACAAAAAAGTCAGAAAATCTGTTGATAATGCTCTCTCGTAAGCCAGTGCTAACGAATCATTCAATACATTAAAAAACGCATCCAAATGCACGTCCTCTTCATGTAAAGCAGGAACAGCAACATGATCCAAAAACTCACACATCTGCTGAAAACCTGCCTGGTTAGTTCTCTGCTTTAAACCAATAGCAACAGCCTTATCATTCAAAAAGACTAGATCCCCACCCTCAAAATAACCATCACGTACTATTCCAAACACGGGTATATCCAACTGGTCGGCCATCGCCTCCAAAAACAGTTCTTCACCTTGTCGGTACTCATGCCTGAAATAAGATAGGATAATACCATTAGTAGTACACACACCCAAATCACGCGTGAAATAAAGATTAGGAGGAGGCACATCAGGACCAACTTCAATCAAATCTATTTTAACTTTTTCTCCTTTCAAAACGTCATAAAGTGCATTGAACTCTTTAGTGGCTTTATTCCAATTAGGACGGGCTTGAAAACCCCAAGAACTAGGATCTGTAACTAACTGAAGTTCCTCTTCAGGCTTATGCATTAAAACCCAGCGAAGCCTGCCAAAACAAGAGTGAATCCCATAATCCATACTACTAATTAATAGCCACTCAAGTATAAATGGCTAGCATTCACTGGATTTCATTAAACTTTTCCTTTGGAGCACTACAAACAGGACAAACTTCCAAAGCATCTCCTTCAAACGTATAACCACAAACCTGACAAACAAAAACAGTCTTCTCCGGTAATTCTTCACCCTTTTCAAGATTTTCTAAAGCATGCTTGTAAAGATGTTCATGGACTTTCTCAACAGAATTAGCCCAAGAAAAAACTTGAACCGCACTAGCATTCTCCTCTTTTTTTGCTTGATCTATGAAACCAGGGTACATTTTAGTATACTCATAATTTTCGCCTGCAATAGCCTCTTTTAAATTTTCTTCAGTTGATTTAATTCCGCCAGAAACACGAAAATGGTTTAATGCATGCACAGTCTCTGCATCTGCTACAGCACGAAAAATCTTTGCTATTTGTAGATGTCCTTCCTGCTCAGCCTTTGCAGCAAACGCAAGATACTTTCTATTAGCCTGACTCTCGCCAGCAAACGCTTTTCCAAGATTTTCTTCAGTTTCAGTCATAAACAAAACCTCTAGTAATTGCTTTTACTTTTTTGTATATTAAAGGGTTTCCAACAGAAACTTTTTTAAGCAACCATAGCGTATGCCTTCTATAGGAATGCATTGAGGTGAACAATTAATGCCACCAAAAAAGAAGAAAATGACTAAAAAGAAAGTTACGAAGAAAAAAATCGTGAAGAAAAAACCCGTGAAGAAAAGGGTAACCAAAAAAAAGACCACTAAGAAAAAAACTGTGAAGAAGAAAGTCACAAAAAAGAGGGTTGTAAAGAAAAAACCCGTGAAGAAAAAAATGACCAAGAAAAAAACAGTTAAGAAAAAAGTAGTCAAGAAAAAGACCACTAAGAAAAAAACTGTGAAGAAGAAAGTCACAAAAAAGAAAGCAGTTAAGAGAAAAAAGACCAAGAAAAAAACAGTTAAGAGAAAGAAGTGACTATCTGTTGTATTAAAAAGGGGATTCGGCATCCCCTTTAGTTTAATCAAAGTAAAAGTAGTGCTCCCGCCGGGAGTTTCTCACGTTTCCGCGTGGGAAACGGATTTGAACCCGGGTCTCAAGCTCCGCAAGCTTATATTCTCTTTAGGTTTTCCAGCAATGCTAAAAAAACAATCCAAGCTATACTACGAGAGCACAGAATCAAATTTGGAATTTTCTGGTTTTTAAACCCAAACCTTTTAAAAGAAACCAGCCCAAATATAGCCCTTGAATAAATGGAGAGTGTAACAAATGAAAAAATGCATCTCTTGCAAGAAAGAAGTTACAGATGACTACGTTAAATTTAATTGTCCAAACTGCAAAAAAGAACTAGTTAGATGTCACAACTGCAGAAAAAACGTTATCAAATACAAATGCCCCGAATGTGAATTCACGGGACCATAGGTGAATAAAATGGGAGAAGTAATAGCTGTTTTTAAAATAATGCCAAAAGATTCAGACTCCTTTGAAGTCATGAAAGAACAAGTACTAGCCGCAGTTGGTAAAATAGAAAAAATAGAAGAAGAATACGTTGCTTTTGGCCTAAAATCCCTAAAAATTACCGTTTTAATGGAAGATTCAGAAGGCGGAACAGACGCACTAGAACAAAAAATCACATCAATAGACAAAGTCGGAAGCATGGAACTAGAAGGCATCGGAAGAATCTAAACACCTAACCTTCTCCAGAAACTTTTTAATACCATTCCAATGCGAGCCATGCCAATACAGCTGGTTACAATCAACACACGCCCACCCCTGCTCGACATGCTCAGGCAACTCGCTTTGCCCTGCATCGCGCAGCGTGCCATTACAAAGAGAACAGCAAAGAGGCCTCGGACACTCTGAAAGCTTAAGTCCAAAAGTCTTAACGAGAAAATGCATTTGCTCAGCATCATCAGAAGACTCTAAAAGAACTACTCCGTCATTCTCACCAAGCTTCTTGTCACGAGTCAACAATACACGACCCTCCAAACGAGCTCTCTTTAAAATCTTCTCGTCGCACTCATCACCAGACGCAAGCTCGGCATCATACCCAAAGATACGCAACCACCTCGCAAGTTTTGCAAGCATCGCATCACACAAAAAGAGCGCCATAACTATTTATTGAACACCCTCCTAAAATAGCAATACACATGATAAAATCACTCAAACTCAAAAACTGGAAATCCCATGAAAACACAGAACTAGAATTCACAAAAGGAACCACTGTTCTAATCGGCCAAATGGGATCAGGCAAAACATCTGTAATGGATGCCATTTCCTTCGCGTTATTCGGCACGTTCCCATCACTCAACTCCAGAAAACTAAAACTAGAACAATGCATAATGGACAAACCAGAAAAAAAAGAACAATCTAGCATACAACTGATATTTACGCTAGAAGACAACGCATACGAAATAACAAGAATAATAGAACGCGGAAAAGGAACAATCAGCGCAGAATTCAGAAAAAATGGAAAGATAGTTGAGACAGGCAACACAAAAAGTGTCACAGAATCCATAGAAAAAGAACTGCAAATAGACTATGAACTGTTCTCAAGAGCAGTATACTCAGAACAAAACCAAATAGACTACTTCTTACAAATACCATCAGGACAACGCAAGAAAAAAATCGACGAACTGCTTAAACTAGATCGCTTCGAAAAAGCAAGAACCACAACCACAAGCGTAATCAACCGACTAAAAAACATGACAAAAGACAAAGAACAAACAATAACAGACCTAGAAGGAGAAGACTACGACAAAAAAATAACAGAACAAAAAAAAGAACTTGAGCAAACACTCAAAAACGCTGAAAACCTGGAAAAAGACCTACAATCAAAAAAAATCCAATTAGACCGAATAACAAAAGAAACTCAAGCCCTCGAAGAAAAACAAGAAAAAGCACGCACACTAGAAAATCAATTAAACTCATTTAAAGGCCAAACAAGCACACTCAAAGAAAAAACAAACACCATAAAAGACAAACTAAAAACCCTCCTAGACAAAGACCTAACACAAAAAAAACAAGAACTAGAACAACGACTTGAACAAATCAAAAACCAATTAAAAGAACTCAAAAACAATGAAAACCAAAAAAAACTAGAAAAACTAAATGCAGAAAAAGGCTCACTAGAAGCCAAACTAGAAGAATTAACCAGAAAAAGTAAAGAGAAAGCCACCCTAGAAAAAACTTTGAAAGAACTAGAAAAACAAGACTGGAAACAAAAACTAGGAGAACAAAAAGAACAACTCAAACAACTAGAAGAAGAAATAGGAAGAAGTCAACTGCTAGTAGATACTGAAGAAAAAAGACTCAAACAATTAGACTCCCTACAAGAACGCTGCCCAGTATGCGATGCTGAACTAACAGAAGAAAAACGCAAAGAACTAACCGATGCTTCACTTAAAACAGTACTAGAAAACAAGAAAAAAATTCACCAACTCAAAGAACAACTCGAAAGAACAAACATTGAAGAAACCGAAACAAAACTAAGACAACAAGAAAACACCCGCGGAAAACTAGCTGAACTTGACACCAAATCACTAGAAGAAACCAAACAAAAATTAGAAACAACCAAAAACGAACTAGAAACAACCAAAAACGAACAAAAACAAGACAACAAGAAAAAAGAAGAGCTAGAAAAAGAAAAAGAAAAAAACAACAAAACACTCGCAAAAATTGAAAGAATAACAGAACTACAAACAGAATACAAACAAGCACAACAACAACAAAACCAAACAGAAGAACAAATCAAAAAAACAGAAATCCAGTTGAAAACAATAGACTTCAAAGAAAAAGAACTGAAAGTCAAAAGAGAAATGAAAGAAGACCTAAAAGTCATACACAGTCAACTCAAAACTAAAATAGACTCCAGTCAACAACTCATAAAAGAAAAACAACAAAACATTGAAACCCTTGAAAAGACAGAACAAAAACTAAAACAATGGAAACAAGAACTAATTAAACTCAAAGAAACCATTGTATCAATGGACATATTCAAAAACGCTCTAGAAGCAACACAAATCCAACTAAGAGAAGAAACCCTATTAGCTCTAAACGCAGGCACAGAGGACCTATGGCCAAAAATCTACCCATACAAAGACTACACCAGCCTAAAACTAGCAATAGAAGGAAGCGATTATGCGCTTCAAGTAAAACGACGAGATGGAACATGGGTCAACGTAGAAGGCATAGCTAGTGGAGGAGAACGCTCTACTGCTTGCCTAGCTTTGCGCATTGCATTTTCTCTGGTACTAACACAAAACATATCCTGGCTAGTGCTAGACGAACCAACACACAACCTGGACACGCAAGGCGTTGCAACTCTTGCAAATGCACTCAGAGAACATCTACCCGAACTCGTAGAACAAGTATTTATCATCACTCACGAAGAGGAAATGGAAACAGCAGTCAGTGGTACACTCTATCGCTTTGAAAGAAAGAAAGAACTAGACGAACCAACAAACGCAATTCTTGTTACCATGGGACCAAACTAAAATACAATAATTTTAAATAAAAGTATTACTAAACAAGCTTAGAGCAACCGAGGAGGCAAAAACATGAACAAAAAACTAAAAGGATTCGCTGGATACTTCAGAATACTAGCAATACCCCTAGTAGTAATAATTTTCTGGAGCATAATTGTTTTTGCAGTAGGAGTTGCAGGAGCACTTAGCGTAGACGTAGCAGGACTATCAGTAGTAGGCGCGTCCCTTGCAATCCTTGGATCAATAATAGGCTCGCTCATGGCTGTGCTAGTAGGATTCAACGCAGCAAAAGAAGGAACTAAAAAAATTACCAGACTAGCAGTAATGGGAACCCTATTCGGCCTAATAACTGGAGCAATAAACAGCATACTTGCAATAGCAACCTCTTTATTTGCTTGGATAACAGACACATCAGTAACAAGCGGGCTCCAAGGAATCTCTCCTTCACTCATAGTAAGCTTTCTTAAAGACCTGCAAGTTCTTGGACCAGAAGTTGAAGGATTCATAGACATAGCGATAGTCATGTTTGGATCTCTATTAGTACTAGCATCCTGCATAATCACCGGAGCAATACTTGCAATAATTGGTGGAATAATAACAAATAAATTTCTTAAATAAAAACCAAAACATTTTGTTACCAAAACCATTAAATATAACAATCTGTGATATATCCTACTAAGATATATCTTTTTATGATATATCTTGAAGTGATATACAATGAAAAAGAAACACAAACTCCCAGAAGACATGCAAAAAGCATGGGAACAAGAAAGAAAAGCTCTTCCACAAATGGTTCCAACAATGGCACTTTCACTTCTAAAAGAAAATCCCAGACATGGCTATGAAATAATGAAAGAAGGAAATAACCTCTTACAAAAACACTTCGATGCAAACTTTGAATTTGACGAAAAATTAGATTATTTCACGCCTAGCAACACATACCCCGCTCTTCACAAAATGGAAAAACAAGGCTTACTCAAATCACACTGGGAAGGAAGGAAAAAATTCTATTCAATAACACCAAAAGGACTTAAAGACTACCAACTAAGAAAAACAATAATGCTAGAAAGCATGAAAATGATGGCAATATTATTTAAAGAAATGTTTCACGAAGAGGTAATCTAAATGAAAAATAAATTACTGATACCAATGCTACTACTCATACTAACAGGAGTAATGGCGACAAGCGGATACAGGGCAGGCCTTTTATACCAATCCCCAACAGCAAACACATACCCAACACAAGTACACCCAGGAGATGAAGGAGTCTTCCTTGAAGTAGAACTAACGAACAACTTTAACTTTCCCTACGAAAATGTAACAACAAGACTAGAACCACAAGGACCATTCAAGGGAATTAAAACAGAAAACTTCATAAGCGACATACGACCAAACGGCCAAAAAAGTATGTTCTACAAAGTAAATATTGATTCTAATGCAGAACCAGGAGAATACTTACTCAACCACTACATGACATACAGTTACACAGAATACGATGAAGATGGAGAACAAGGAACATACACAATAGAAGTAAAAAAAACTGTTGCAGTAGAGATATACTTCTCTGAAAAACTAGATCTTGCATCAGTAGGCCTAACAGAAAGAGAAATACTGCCAAATGAAGAAACCCAACTGTTAATTAAAGTGAAAAACACAGGGAGTGTTCCAGTAAGCGACGTAATAGTTTCATACGCAGGCCTCACAACCACTGCAACCATAATAACCGCTGCAGGAGCAAGCAGCGCAACAACAATAAACTTCCTCCCACTTGAATCCACAAAAAAAACCATTCCATCAATCCAACCAGATCAAGAAATAGAAATATCCTTCCTTCTACGCGCACTAAGAAATACTGAAATAAAAGCCTATGAACTTCCAGTAACAGTTACTTACGGCGATCAAACCTTAACAGATTCAGCAGTAGTTAATGTAAAAGGAAAACCAGACGTCAGACTAGCAGGACTGCAAAACGATGAAAGCCTAATTTTCCAAGGACAAGCATTCTCTGTTTCAGTCCAGCTTGAAAATATTGGCACTGGCGATGCAAAATCAGTTAAAGCTAAAATAATCAGCGATAATATCTCAGGCATAAAAACAGCATACATAGGAACAATAGATGTAGAAGACACAGGAACAGCAATCTTTGACCTCAAAGACTACAACCCAGGCAATCATGAACTCACCATAGAAATAACCTATGAAGACATGTATGGAAATGAGCAACCTCCTTTCCAGTTCAAAACAGAATATAGCATATATGAAAGACCTCCAGATTACTCAGGAGTATTCATCTTAGTAGGAGTAGTACTAATTATAATATACCTCATCTACAGAAGATGGAAAAAGAAAAAAGAACTGGAACAATTGGTGAACTAGATTGCTTGATATAGCCTATAAGAACCTAGCTAAAAACAAAGCACGAACAGGGCTATCCCTAATGGCTCTAATAATAGGCGTAGTCACTATCATATCAATGGTATCAGTAACAGCAGGAATACGCTCGATGGTGACAGACGCCATTTCTGGAATGAACGGCATCATGGTTTGGGAAAAAGATGCACTTGACCAACCATGGTCCTATCTTTCCACTGATTATGAACAAAAATTGGAGTCTATTTCAGGGGTGAGAGTAGCTCTACCAGAAGTTTTCGGTTTTATTACAGAAATAGATGGAGACACAGCGCGAGGAAGCGAAATGATGATGGGCATGACAGGAGTCATGGGCATTGACCCAGTCAAAGAACAAGAACGTGAAGGCACTTTTTATGGAATGGAAATGGATAAAGGTAGATGGCTCAAACCAGGAGACAAAAGTGTAGTCATCCTTGGAAATGAAATAGCAGACAACTACAAAAAACGAATAGGATCAACCATTGAACTAGACGGGAAAAAACTTAAAGTAATCGGTATTCTTAAAGAAAGCCAAATGTTTGGAGGCTACATGCTTGCACCGATAGATGTTGCTAGAGAATTAGCTGATCTGGATAGTGACATAGTTAATGATTATACAATACAAGCATATAACCCACAAGATCAAGGAAAAATAGCTAAAATAATAGAGTTTAAATATGATGACCTTCAAGCAATGAATTCACAATCAGCAGGAGAAGAAATGTCAGACCTGTTAAACACCTTTGACATGGTCTTTCTTGTAATTTCACTCATAGCATTGCTAACCGCAGGAGTAGTCATCATAAACACCATGCTAATGTCTGTCATGGACCGACAAAAAGAAATAGGTGTGCTTAAAGCGGTTGGTTGGACCAACGATGACATACTCAAACTAGTCCTGATAGAATCTCTACTCCTAGGAATCATAGGAGGCATAATAGGCTGTATAATCGGAAGCGTTATTGTAACAATAATCAACAGTGCAATACCTTTTTCTCTTACATTAACTCCAACAAACATTTTAGGAGCATTCATATTTGCAGTATCCGCAGGACTGTTTGGAGGACTTTATCCAGCATGGCGAATCAGTAGAATAAATCCAATTGACGCGATAAGGATGGAATAAAAATGCTAAGAATGGCTTTGCAAAATCTGTTAAGAAAAAAGAGTAGGACAATTTTAGCAATGCTTGCACTCATCATTGGAGTGATGACCATCATTTCCTTAATCTCAATCACTGAAGGAGTAAAAGGAAGAGTTACTGATGTAGTATCTCAAATGAAAGGAATAGTAGTAACTCAAGAAGACGTATTTATGCCAACTCTTTCCAGGCTAGAAACATCAGACATTAATAAAATTGAATCAATACCTGGAGTAAGTGTTGCAGCTCCAAGAATAGTAGGTCAAATAATGCTCTTAAAAGAAGGAGAAAAAAGATCAATGACTGCTCAACCATTCTCCATATACGGTTTGGATCCAGCTAAAGAAGCTCTCACAAAAAAAGGATCTCTCCCAACCGGAGGAACTATACTACGAGGAAGAGCCTTGAAAAGCGGAGATACAAAAGCAGTAGTGCTTGATGAAGATACTGCAAAAGACGAAAAAAAACTAGTAGGCTCAAAAATAGAATTAGGAGGAAACAAATACACAGTAGTAGGACTAGCAGAAGCAGTAGGTGGAGCAGGAAGAATGGCAGTAGTTCCTATTAGTGAAGCCAGAGACATACTAGAAGTACCAACAGACAAAATTACTGGAATCTACGTTGAAACAAACAATCCAGAAGATGACAAAAAAATAGCAAGATTAATAGAAGCTAAAATAGACGATTCAAGCGCCCAAACAACCGAAGATTTTGCTCAACAACTCATGGGAATGCTATCTAACATAGACGCGTTTCTTTGGGTAATCTCAACAATCTCTATTGTAGTTGGAGGACTAGGAATAATTAACACCATGCTAATGAGCGTAAGAGAACGCAAAAAAGAATTTGGAGTCTTAAAAGCAATAGGCTGGACACAAGAAAACATACTCCAACTAGTTATGTATGAATCAATACTTATCGGAATACTCGGAGGAATCATCGGAGTAACACTCGGTTGGATAGCCGTACAAATTGCAAAACCACTACTAGGCATCTCAATAATGACAGTTACACCAAGTCTTGCAATCCAAGCCACATTATTTGCAATAATAGTTGGAGTTATCGGTGGGATATATCCCGCATGGGAAACCAGCAGATTAGACCCAATAAAAGCAATGTCAGACAGGTGAAAAAAAATGGCAAAGAAAAAAATGCTAGAAGCAAGAGAAGTAAAAAGAGAATACATAATGGGTAAAACTGTGGTGCGCGCATTAAGAGGAGTAGACATAGACATAGAACAAGGAGAATTTGTATTTATAATCGGCCCAAGTGGGAGTGGAAAATCTACAATTATGCACATTTTAGGCGCGTTAGATCACCAAACCGCAGGTTCAGTAACACTCGACGGAAAAGAAATGGCCAGAATGAGCGATTGGCAATTATCAATGATACGCAGAAACAAAATAGGATTCATATTTCAAAACTTTAATTTAGTTCCCTCATTAAACGCAATAGAAAATGTCATGCTTCCCCTTATGACAAGCGACATGAACAAAACTGTTTTAGAAGCAAGAGCAATCAAACTGCTTAAACTTGTTGGACTAGGTCATAGAATACATCACCGACCAACTGAACTCTCTGGAGGAGAACGACAAAGAGTAGCAGTTGCACGTTCTTTAATCAATGAACCAGAAATTATCCTAGCAGATGAACCAACAGGAGAACTAGACACTAAAACAGGAACAGGAATAATGCAATTAATGCGCAAATTATGTAAAGAAAAAGGAACAACGTTTGTTATTGTCACTCACGACACTGAATACATTCAAAAAGGAGATAAAATCTTTCATATCAGAGATGGACTAATAAACCAAGAGATATACAAAGGCGGAAAAGTAATAGAATGACTAAACTTCCCTTAAAAAACTTTTTGCCTCTTGGAGTGTTTTTTTTCCGCTATCAGTAAGCTCATAGTACTTACGTTTTCTTCCGTCCACTTCCCTAATGAAAGAAGAAACCAACCCTCTTGCTTCCAAAGGATAAAGAACACGATAAGAAACAATCCTACTAGCTTTGATGCCTAATTCATCAGCTAATTTTTCCTGAAGAGCATAAGCATAGAGAGGTTCCTGCTCAAGCATAGTAAGGATATGAAACCATAAGCATTCTATCCCAAGCTTACGCTTTAAACGATTAAGCTCCGGAGACTTTCCAAAAGAAAAATCAACCATTCGTATATTTTACGGACGTTAAATATATATAAAGTATTGCCCATAAATAGAAGAGAGGGGTCACTAATGGACAAAATCAAAGTAGCTATATCTGGCGTAGGAAATTGTGCTAGTTCTTTAATACAAGGAGTATACTACTACAAAAACGTAAGTTCTAATGATAATCTCGTTCCCGGCTTAATGCACAACGTTATTGGCGGATACAAGATAAGGGATATTGAATTTGTCGCTGCTTTTGATATAGATAAAAGAAAAATAGGCAAAGACCTAAGCGAAGCTATTTTTGCCGAACCAAATTGCACAGAACTTTTCCAGCGAGACATTCCAAACCAAAATGTAGAAGTAAAGAAAGGACCTGTACTTGATGGTTATCCAGATCACATGCTTGAATATCCTGAAAATAAACGATTCATTACTGATGATACTCCTCCAGTGGATGTAGCAAAAGAATTAAAAAAATCTGGAGCACACATGCTTGTCAACTACATGCCAGTAGGAAGCCAAGAAGCCACTGAATATTATGCTCAAGCAGCCCTTGACGCAGGACTTGCTTTTGTTAATTGTATGCCAGTGTTCATTGCATCTGATCCACAAGGCAAATGGCCAAAAAAATTCGAAGAAGCCGGACTGCCAATAGTTGGAGACGACATAAAAGCACAAATAGGCGCAACCATAGTACACAGAACACTTTCCAAACTTTTCAATGACAGGGGAGTAAAACTTGACAGAACTTATCAATTGAACGTTGGCGGCAACACAGACTTCATGAACCTCATAGAACGCTCTCGGGGCAAAACCAAGAAAATCAGCAAGACTGAGAGCGTTCAGTCCCAATTGCCTACACCAATGCCTCCAGATGATATTCATATTGGACCTTCAGACTACGTGCCTTGGCTGAAAGACAACAAACTTTGTTTCCTTAGAATGGAAGGAAAGAAATTTGGAGACGTTCCAATGAAGATTGAGCTACGGTTAAGCGTGGAAGACTCACCTAACAGCGCGGGATGTGTCATCGATGCACTTCGATGCTGCAAGCTAGCTTTAGACAGAAAAGTGACTGGCCAGCTAACATCCATTTCCTCATACATAATGAAACACCCACCACAACAATATCCTGATTATGTAGCAAAACAAATGGTAGAGGAATACATTAAAGGTGAGCGTGAGAGGTGAGAGCGTGAATGCTCGAACTCGCATTGGAATGCTTTTCTCTAAACTAAGAATACCTGCAGACGCATGGACAGTACTCATACTCCTACCGGGAGTTATCTCCCTTTATTTCCTTGCTTCAGGGAATTTTCTTCTTGCTGGAGTCTTTTTCCTGGGAGCTCTCTTATTTGATGTGATAGATGGAGCTGTTGCTCATGTCACAACAAAAGTCACTAGAAAAGGAGTATTCTTGGATGGCATTGTTTCTTCTTACCTGGAAGTACTTGCTCTGATTGGCTTGGCCTTATCTGGATTACCAGAAGTTTTCGCGCCTGCTTCCACATGGGTTGCACTAGCAGTTTTTGGATTTTTAGGAATGGAGTACTCTTCAATTCTAGCAAAACATAACGGCTTGATTGAACAAGATTGGATGCATCTAGTAATAAAACCAACAAGAACCAGCCTGTTACTGATAATCATCTTTTCCGCTCATTTTAACCAGTTGTTTGCAGTCTCACTGCTCATAGCAGCAAGCGTGATTTCAGTACTTGTTATGCTTAACAGGCAATTCAAGGCTTTGACCCAATGAAACGTTTTGCTACCCAAGTAATAGGCAAAACAGTCCAAAGAGTTGAATGTTTTCCATAACCCATAGTTCTGCCTTGTTTCAGTTCAGTATAAAATTCATCTAAGCTTTCGGCTTTTGCCTTGGTATATGCGTTTCCTATCGAAAACCGGATATGCGAATCGCTTCCTCCGGTCATCGCAAGACCATGCTTTTTAGCAAACTCGAAAGCTTTTTTGTTTCCACCAGGCTTTTTCATTCTTGAATTAAACACTTCAATTCCATCAATTTGCTTGACAAAATCCTCAGGCTTTTTGAAATAAGTTCGAAAAGTATCAAAAGGATGCGGAAATACAGCCAGGCCGCCTTGATCATGAACTGCATCTATAACTTCACAAGGCTCTCTGGTCTTAATCTCTTCAGTTAAGAATAAGCAGAGTATATCGCCCATAGTAGAAGAAATTTCTTCTCCAAAAATAACAGGAAAATCCACATTCTTGAAATGTTTCCATGCTTTAATCATGTCATGATCTGTGACAGCAATTCCATCAATAACACCCTGCGCGCGTCTTTTTTGAACTGTTTTTATTATTTTGCTGGGAGGAGAGCAGCCATCAGGCGAATACTTTGTATGCAAGTGTAAATCCATTTTCATTTTATTTCCTCTTTTATGGCTTGTACTAGTTCTTGTTTGCTGCCTTTAAAGCCGCTTAATATTTTAGGTATACAACTGAAATCTTCTGCTACCAAGTCAGCTCCTTCTGCCAACAATTTTTCTTTTGAATGCATACCAGTACTTGGAGTTCCTGCGCGTCCAATGGTAATAACGTTTTTTCTTGAGAGTTTTACGTCATATGTAGAGTCGCCGAAAAATACTATTAAATCTGGGTTTAAAGTGTTTAAGACTATTTGAATGTGTTTTTCTTTGAGACCGGACTCTGCGCCGTAAACGTCCTTGAAAAAAGAAGTCATGTGTTCTCTTTCTAGGATTGGTTTTATGAAAACTTCCTCATTACCTGAAGAAACGAAAAGATTTGACCCAGAAAGCTCGGAAAGCATTTTTGGGACATCCGGGAACGGCTTGGATTTTTCAAAAACTTCTTTTATTCTTCTTTCATTGTATTCTTGAATGGATGCATCGATTTTTTCTTTTGGCTGTCCAGAAAAAATTTGGTACATTTGGTTCCTATAGGAAATTCCAGCGGTTTCCAAGTAACATCTTCTTGCTTCTTCGATAGGCATGCCAAAATACTTGTTCATGGTATCAGAAGCCAAGTCTGCATGTAAATGCATTGTGTTGAATAGCGTGCCATCAAAATCAAACATTAAGACTATCATCAATATTTATTATAATAGAAAAAGAATAATAAAGTGAAGGAAAATGAAGGACAAAGAAATTAGAACTGCACTGAAAAGCTATAGCGAAACCACGGGCAAGCTCTTTGGTACTTTTATCAGTCCAAACCAAATGACAATGATAACCTTGCTCTTTGGACTTGCCTCCGCCTTAATGATCTTCCTAAGAGAAGACTATCTGGCAATAACTTTTTTTGTTCTCTCCTGCCTAGCAGACTGGATTGATGGAGCCATAGCCAAAGCCACAGGTAAAGTAACTGCCTTTGGAGGCGCGCTTGACTCAATAGTAGACAAAAGCGCTGAGCTTGCAATATATATTGGTATTGCACTGCGTTCACCAATGTTTTTGTTTCCAGCATTTATTGCGGCTTCAGCAATGATGTGGTCTAGTTATACCAACCAACGTTGTAAAAGCATTGGACTGGAAGAAGGAATCGGATTCATGCAAAGAAAAGAACGTGCAGCATTGCTTTCAGTGTGCTTGCTTTTATTTGCGTTTACAATAGGAACAAGTTATATTGTGTCTTTTTTGCTTTATGCAATAGCGTTATTTTCATTCTTAACTGGAATGCATAGAGTGTACTTAGCCTATAGGAGAAGTGTTTAGATGAAAGCTATTGGAATTCATAGAGAGCAAGACTTTGCGGGAAACCCTGAAGGTGACGAAAGGATATTAACTCTGGTTGGAGAAGAACTTGAGAGAGAAAAAGTTCAAGTAGAATTGAAACATCCAGTAGAAGTCACTGGAAAAGAAAAAGCAGACCTTGTTTTTACAATGGCGAGAAGCGAAAGCACAAGACAAAAAATAAGTGAAATAGAAAAAAATGGTGCGATTGTTGTCAACAACCCAAAAGCCATAGGCGAATCACTTAACAGAGAATTATCATACCAAAGACTTAAACAAGCTGGAGCAAGAATCCCAGAAACATACACTAAAAATATCAGTGAATTAACCTTTGAAGAACTGAACGGACATAAATTCTTGAAAAGAGCAGATAGGCATGAACAATGGTTTGACGTCTCAACCAAACCAGAATTCAAAGCAGCAATGGCATTTTACAAAAATCATGAAGCTGAAAGAGTTGTAGTCCAAAAATTTATTCCAGGAGAACACATCAAATTTTATGTAATAGGTAACAGAGCAATCTTTCCAGAAGGCACCAAAAATCTTACTGAACTAGCAAAACAATCAATTTATGGTGGAAAAGCTTGTGGACTTGAGATATATGGAGGCGACTTTATTGTGAACGAACAAGCATACCTAGTCGACCTGAACGACTGGCCAAGCTTTGGTTCAGTTCAAGGATACACTCAAGAAGAAGCGGCAAAAACCATAGCAGAATACCTAGCCCAAAAACTTAAACAAACAAAGTGATAACAATGCCTAGCATAGAAGAACTTGAAAAAGAAATCAAAGAAATAAAACAAAGGAACAAGGTAGTTGAGGGAAACAAATCCTGGGAAACCAGCTGGGCAAGAAAAATAGTGATTTTTGTTCTAACTTACATTGCAATAAGCGCATACTTCTACTTTGCACAACTTCCAGACCCTTTCCTTAATGCAGTAGTGCCAGCATTTGCGTTCGTGCTTTCCACTTTAACACTTCCATTCTTCAAGAAACACTGGCTGAAAAGCATGTATAATCAATGAACACAATAATAAATAGCCCTTTATCCACAATTAAAGCCAATGCTCAAAACAAAATTAGCAGGAATCAAACTGAAAAACCCTACTGTTCTATGTTCTGGAATCCTTGGTACCAGCGCGGCAATTCTCAAGCGAGTCGAACGCAACGGAGCAGGCGCACTAACACTCAAATCCATTGGTCCTCAGCCACGCGAAGGCCACAATAATCCTACAGTAATAGCATATGAATCAGGGCTTTTGAACGCTGTTGGACTCTCAACACCAGGATACAAAAACATGGAAGAAGAATGGAAAGAACTTCAAGACATAAAAATCCCAGTAATAGCCAGCATTTATGGCGGAAGCATAGAAGAATTTGTGGAAATAGCAGAATTTGTTGCAGAAAAAAAACCTTCCATGATTGAACTAAACATAAGCTGTCCCAATACCAAAAAACACGGCCAACTGTTCGGCTTTGAACCGGATGTAGCAGGAGAAGTAGTAAGCAAAGTTAAAGCAGTAAGTAAAGTGCCAATAATGCCTAAGTTAACTCCGAACACCCCAAAACTCAAAGAAGTTGCTAAAGCCTGTGAAGACGCAGGAGCAGACGCCATAGCAGCTATTAACACTGTAGGACCAGGCATGATAATAGACATAGAAACAGCAAAACCAATCCTACACTTCAAAACAGGCGGCTTAAGTGGACCCGCAATACGCCCAATCGCAGTGCGCTGCGTTTATGACATCTATGAAACAGTTAACATTCCAATCCTTGGCATGGGTGGAATTACAAACGGAAAAGACGCAATGGAAGTGCTCATGGCAGGAGCTAATGCAGTTGGTATTGGCTCTGCAACTTATTATCGAGGAATAGAAGCATTTAGCCTAGTCAGCCAAGAACTAGAAACCTTAATGAAAGAACAAGGCTACACAAACATAAAAGAAATAACGGGGACTGCACATGAATGAACAAGACTATCCACAAGGCACCAAAATCATTGAAATCAAACAAGAAACGCCCACAGTGAAAACCGTAGTATTCCAAAGAGAATTTAACTTCAAACCAGGGCAATTTGTCATGGTATGGGTTCCCGGCCTAGACGAAGTACCCATGAGCCTATCCTCAAAAAACAGCATAACAATCAAAGACGTAGGCGAAACCACACACGCACTACATGCAATGAAACCAAGTGACAAAATCGGCTTACGAGGACCTTACGGCAATGGCTTCTCCCTAAAAGAGAAAAACATTCTCGCAGTAGGTGGAGGATTTGGAACAGCCCCACTCAAACCATTGTTCAAAAACACAAACATAAAATGGATTATTGGAGCCAGAAACAAAGAAGAACTACTATTTACTGAAGAAATAGACACACTAATCTGCACAGATGACGGATCAAAAGGAGAAAAAGCTTTTGTCACAGTACTCGCTGACCGCGAGCTCGCAACAGGCAAATATGATCTTGTTATATCATGCGGACCAGAAATCATGCTAAAAAATCTCTTCAAAGTCTGTGAACAGCATAACATAAACGCTGAATTCAGCCTAGAACGCTATATGAAATGCGGTTTTGGTATATGCGGACACTGTGCCATGGACCCAACTGGCTGGATGGTTTGCAAAGACGGACCAGTAGCAAACAGTAAAATTCTCAGAGAGCTCAAAGAATTTGGAGAATACACTCGAGACAAAAAAGGCGAAGTGACCTCTTTATGAGCCTAGCAATCAAAAACGGCAAAGTCTACTTAAGCGGAAAACTAATAGAAGCAGAAATACTCTGCGTTAACGGAAAAATCAGAGAAATAGCTAAACATGTCAAAGGCGAACAAGAACTTGATGTAAACGAACAAATAGTTCTACCAGGAATAATAGACGCTCACGTACACTTTCGCGTACCAGGAGGAGAACACAAAGAAGACTGGAACACAGGTTCACGCAGCGCGGTGAAGGGAGGAGTTACTTCTGTTTTTGATATGCCAAACACAAACCCGGCAATCATTACAAACGCACTGCTAGAAAAAAAACGCAAACTAGTCAAAAATAAAAGTTTTGTTAATTATGGATTCTACTTCGGAGCATCAAAAGAACACCTAGAAGAACTAAACAAAATTCAAAACGTGCCAGGAATCAAAATATACATGTCCTCTACTACTGGTGACTTGCTTGTAGAAGACGAAGAAAACATAAAAAAAGTTTTCCAAGAAATCAAAAAAAGAAATCAACTAGCATTCTGTCATGCTGAAGACGAAACCATGCTACAAAAGGCAATAGCAAATGCAGATCCAAGCGACCCGTTAGTGCACTGCAAATCCAGGCCAAAACAATGTGCGATAGAAGGCGCAAGACACGCTTGCGAAATAGCAAAACAGGTAGGCAATAGACTCCATATAACACACATTAGCACACCAGAAGAAGTTGAAGTAATAAAACAGCATAAAGCTAGCTGTGATACCACAACCACATATCTTTTCCTAGAAGAACGCGACCTTGAAGAAAAAGGCAACTATGCTAAGATGAATCCGCCAGTAAGAAGCCACGAAGACAGAATGGCACTCTGGGAAGAACTAAAAGCAGGTCGAGTTGACATGATCACCACCGACCATGCTCCACACACCAAAGAAGAAAAAGACCGTGACTACGCTGAATCACCAGCAGGCGTTCCAGGCGTTCAAACGCTAGTACCATTACTACTCAATGAAGTTAACCGAAGAAACCTCTCAATACAAGACTTTGTGAGAATGACCAGTGAAAACCCTGCACTCATAACACGCGCAAAGAACAAAGGTAGTATCGCTGAAGGTTTCGATGCAGACCTGACAATAATAGACATGCACTTAAGGAAAAAAGTTAGCGATGACGCTATTGAAAGCAAGTGCGCGTGGACTCCTTATCACGGACGCAGCCTTAAAGGATGGCCGACAGCAACCATAGTCAACGGACGAATCGCGTGGGATGGAAGTTTCCAAGAACGCAACGGCAAAGAAGTCATATTCAAATAAATATCTCTATAGAGAAGACTAGGTAAAGGTGAATAGAATGAAACAAATATTACTACTTGGATTACTACTTACGGCAGTATTCATTATTGGGTGTACAGAAATCCCAGAATGCGAAACAGTTGCAGACTGTCCAAAAATAAACGGAACAATAGTAACATGTCAAGACGGAGGATGTCACTACATACCAGAAGACGAAGCACCAGAATGCCTAACAGCAATTGATTGCCCAGAAAAAGAAGGAGCAACAGTAAACTGCACCGAAGAAGGATGGTGCGTATACATAAAAATAGACGAAGAACATGAACCAGAATGCGAAACCGCACAAGACTGTAGAGAAATACCAGGAACAACAGTAATCTGCAACGAAGGCAGAGGATGCCAATACACAAAAGTAGACAACGGAACCAACGAACCAGAATGCGAAACCGCAGCAGACTGTCCGCCAAAAAACGGAACAGTAGTATTCTGCACCGAAGACGGAGGATGTCACTACATACCAGAAGACGAAGCACCAGAATGCCTAACAGCAATTGATTGCCCAGAAAAAGAAGGAGCAACAGTAAACTGCACCGAAGAAGGAGGATGCCAATACACAAAAATAGACAAATACGAAGAACCAGAATGCACAACAGCACAAGACTGCACACCAATAGAAGGAACAACAGTAATCTGTAACGAAGAAGGATGGTGCGAATACACAAAAATAAACAACGAAACCAACGAACCAGAATGCACAACACCAGAAGACTGCCCACCAAAAAACGGAACAATAGTATTCTGCAAAAACGAAGGATGCTACTACATGCCAGAAGACGAAGCACCAGAATGCCTAACAGCAACAGACTGCACACCAATAAATGGGACAGTAGTATTCTGCACGGAAGACGGAGAATGCCTCTACATGCCAGAAGACGAAGCACCAGAATGCTTAATGGATGATGACTGTCCACCGATGGAAGGAATGACAGTAACATGCACTGAAGACGGAGAATGTGACTACAAATCAGATGACAACGAAGAAGACTGAACATAACAAAATAGCGTAATTTAACGAGGTGTAACACATGGACTGGAACGAAAAAAAGAAAAAACTAGCAAAAACATTATACGACATGAAAGCCATTAAATTCGGAGAATTTACTTTAGTATCAGGAAAAACAAGCCCGTACTATATTGACCTGCGCGTTGTACCGTCATATCCTGAAGCATACGACTACATCACAGACTTGTACGTAGACAAAATCAAAGAAGAGCTCACCCCAAACGGAAACGAAGTGCTTGTAGGAGTACCCACAGCAGGAGTACCATTAGCAAGCCTAATCGCCTACAAAATGAAAACACCCATGGCATACATACGCAAGAAAGCAAAAGATCATGGCACATCAAAACGCGTAGAAGGAATAATCAAACCAGACCAGAAAATCATCGTTATTGAAGACCTCATAACCAGCGGAAAAAGCATTATAGGAACAGTTAACGACCTCCGTGAAGCAGGATTCGAATCAAAAGAGGTAGTGCTATTAGTCGACAGGCTCCAAGGAGGACCTGAAAAAATGAAACAAGAAGGCGTGACAGTCAGACCAATAATGACAGTGCTTGAAGTAGTGAATGCCTTGGAAGAAGATGGCATTATTCCAGCAGAACAAGCAAAAACCATCAGAGATTACGTGGAGGCAGAACAATGAACTTCGCAGACACTCTTATAAAAGCAATAGACAAAAAACAAAACCCCAGTATTGTCGGCCTAGACCCTCGCATCGAAAGCATTCCAGATGCAATAAAAGAAGGGAAAAATCCAGCTGAAGCATTCCTAGAATTCAACAAAGGAATCATCAACGCAGTCAAAGACACAGTACCAGCAGTAAAACCACAGATTGCCTTCTATGAACAATACGGAGTAGAAGGAATAAAAACATTCATCGAAACAGTTCAATACGCCAAATCAAAAGGCATGGTTGTCGTAGGAGACGTAAAACGCAACGATATAGGCAGCACAGCCAAAGCATATGCAAACGCACACCTAGGAGAAGCATTTGGTCTAGACGCAGTAACGGTCAATGCATATTTAGGCACTGATGGAGTACAACCATTCCTAGACAAAACAACTGAAGGCAAAGGAATGTTCATTCTCGTAAAAACCTCAAACCCCTCCTCAGGCGAACTCCAAGACCAACTGCTAGATGATGGAAGAAGCGTCTACCAAGCAATGGCAGAACTTGTAAACGGATGGGGACAAAACAGCATTGGAGAAAAAGGATATAATTCTGTGGGAGCTGTAGTCGGCGCAACTTATCCAAAAGAAGCTGAACGCCTCAGAGAAATAATGCCAAAAACCATCTTCCTTGTACCTGGATACGGAGCTCAAGGAGGCGGAGCAGATGACGTGCTACCTTGTTTTAACGCTGATGGCTACGGCGCGATAGTTAATTCTTCCAGAGGAGTAATCTTTGCATATCAAAAACAAGGCGGAGAATTTGATGAAGCAGCAGGTAAAGCAGCTCAAGCCATGAAAGACGACCTAAAAACGTCCCTCAGAAAAGCAGGAAAGTGGCCTTGGTGAATAGATAGTTTTAGTGTTTATTCCAATATGCTAACAGGTATGAATGGCACGGAAAAAGCATATAAAGGAATGGCAACCAACACTTAATAGTTGGTGTGTTGCTTATGGTGTGGCTAATAGATTTGATAAATCTCATATTTGGTTTATTCATAATGTTATTGATGTTTATACCGACTGCAATGATAGCAGTATTTTTTATACAATTCATGAGCGCGCTTGCCCTAAAAAAGCCAACAAAAGAAGAAACTGAAAAGAAAGGGATCAAAAAGTTTTTTAAAAAAGATTGGAAGATAATTCCAGATGTAACAAAAAAGGATATTAAAAGAGTAATCAAAAAACCGTCTGGAATAAGCCTGATTGTAGCAAATCTCGTGATACTTATAAGTGCAGTCTCTATTTTCAATACTTTATGGGCTTTCCTTCTCATTTATTGGATGGAAAGTGCTATGATAGGATTTTATCACGTTCTAAAAATGCTATTAGTAAAAGGTGGAAGTCAGTTAAGAGACAACAAATTTGTCATGATACCCGCATTCATTTTTCTATTTGGCTATTATATGGCCAATCTTTTGTTATGGGTGTTTGCTATTCTCATAAGCACAGCGGAAATCCCAGACATGACCCAAGTGTTTTCTATTCTGTTAGGAGTAGGTTTATTATTCTTGAGCCACGGAATTTCGTTCTATACAAATTTCCTGAAGAAAAAAGAATACGAGAAAAAAACTCTCCGAGAAATTATGTTTACTCCGTTCAGAAGAACCATAGTAATGCAACTCTCAATCGGCTTACTTTACCTTCTAGTAATACCTTTAGCAGCTATAATGATAAAGTTAGTGGAGATTCTTTTCATAACATTCGAATTAATGCCTAAAGAAAATTTTGAAATTTTAGGCGCTCAAATAATTTTGTATTTTGTCGCTGCAGTGATAATAACCGGTAAAACTCTAATAGACCTAGCTTCTCATGCAGCAGAAAGAAAACGCTTTGGCTCGTTATAGGATAAAACAAAACTATTTAAATCGTTGTTTCATACTCTTGTTAAGTGATAAAATGGGCATGTTTGATTTTCTGAAAGGAGAAACAGAAGAACAAAAAATGAAAATAAAAAGAGAAGAACGACAACAAAAAATGGAAATGCAAAAAAAATTGATAGAGAATAAAGGCAAACCATTGAAAATACTAATACAAGACACTTATGAAATAACAGGTATAGGATTAGTGGCAGTGGGTAGAGTTGAAAGTGGAATAGCAGAGATAGGTCAACAAGTTGTAGTCCGGCCCTCTGGAGCTACTGGAGAAATTAAAACAATTGAAGCAAACCACCAAAAACTACAGCAAGCCGCTCCTGGTACCAGCATTGGATTTAGTATCAGTGGAATAAACAAAAGTCAAATTGGTAAAGGAAGTATTGTAGAAATACTAGAATGATTCAGCAGCAAAAATCAACACTAAAGCAATCACCAACAAAATCACACCAAAGGCAAACAACAATAAACCAAGCTTTTGCTTCTTCAAAAACTCCCTCTCAACAATACCAACCAAAATCAACGCAGCTCCGAAAAAACCAATAGCTGCAATCATAATAATTTTGTCAAGAGTGAAAATTTGTTTAGTGATTTCGCCAAAACCAGAAACTACATAAACAGGCAATTCATGTTCAAGAATAACACAACTTTTTTCTTCATTCGCTCCAACCCAAAACCTTAAAGAAAAACTTCCTCCTGGAGGCAAATCAGCTAAAGTAACAAACTCACCAGAACCAATTGAAACATTACGAGAAACAATAGTAATAGTTGTATCAGAATCACATTCTAAGTTAACAGGAACAGAAGCATTACCCACGTTCTTAATCCTATAATACCAGTTGTCTCCAGTTAACTCAAGAGAAGAATCATCCAATTCCTCAAAAGTACTCTCAGGTAAACTAAGAGCAAACGCAGAAGAAATTAACAATAACAAAAGAATAATCCTTTTCATCAAAAATAATAACAAGGTTCAAATATTTAAAGGCATAAGCCTACTGATTTTAATATTACAACAGAGTATTCCCCTCATGCCCATAAGAACACTCAAAACAATGCTTTTTCCACACGTTGGCCTGACAGAACTTAAAAAAGTAATTACATATCCATCCGGCATAGTCTTGATTCTAGCAAACATTATAGTACTTTTAGGAGTAATCTTCTCAGGATGGAATGCACTCACAGTAATAACGCTCTACTGGGCAGAAATAGGCATTGTTGGATTCTACACAATGATCAAAATGGAAATGGCAAAAAAAATCCAAAATCCAGCAGAACACTTTTTTCCAACAATGACACCACGCTTCCTTAAAGAACACTTCTTCACAGCAAAATTACTTGCACTACTCTTTTTCCTAATATACTTTGGAATACTAATGCTAGCATACATCTCACTAATCTTTGCGATATTCCTTCCAACCCTAGCGCTCCCAAACACACCGGGACACCTCCTTCCCCACTACATCAATCAAATCATGAACATTGCACTCCTAGAAGGAGTATATATCGGACTGGCAGTACTATTCATAAGTCACGGAGTCTCCTTTGCAACTAACTTCATAGGAAGAAAAGAATACGAACACGAAAGTCTCATAGCAGGAGCAACCTCTCCACTCCCAAGACTTATAGTAGTACACATAATACTATTACTAGGAATAGCAATAGTAGTTTACTGGAAAGGCGACATACTTTTACCACTCACGTTAGTAGTAATAGGAAAAACCGTTTTAGACCTTCTAGGACACGCAAACGAACGAAAACTTTTTGAAACAATCTAACACATTAGAGCAGCAAGCTCATGATTAAGCTCCTCAGCACGCTGAATAACAGGACTATTAGGGCCTACATCCTCTTTTAGTTTCCTTAAAGCTTCTGCAAAACTCATTAAATGAGTGCCATCCACAAGAAAATCCACAAAAGTAACAATCTTCTCTTCCAAAGTCTCAGGCATATAATTCTTTTTAGGAAGACCAAGTTTAACAGCACACTCCTTGCTGATTCCAACGCCAATATGACGCTCAGCAATATTAGCTAGCTTATCCAATTCCTTTTCTCGTAAAATGATAGCTCCTTTAATTCCATGATCTAACCCATAAGACTGAGACCGCCCAATATCATGCAATAAAGCCCCAACCTCAACAAGTTCTAAATCAACAGGAACACTCACCTTCTTAGCAAATTCTACTGCTTTCTTAGAAACAAACTTGGAATGTTCTATGACTTCCTGTGGCGTTTCAACTTCTTCAAGCAACTGCAGTGCCTCATCTCTTGAAATCATTTTCCATCAAGTTTGTGAAGTGATTTTTGAAGATTTTTTATCTCTTTAATTATTTCAGTGACAGCTTCCTTATTGTCCACATGCCTCATTTCTTTACCACACTCAGGACACTTAAAATCATACTCTGCTGCAAGCTCAAAAGGCAGTTTTTCACAACCTGCAACACATTTAAAGAAAACATAATTAGATTCATCATCCAATTGTACCTCAAGACTTTTCATCCGGTTCTTCCAACGCTCTTTAACCACTTGTTCAACTTTATCCTTATTCAAAAACCAAGTATACGTGTACCAATTAGTACGAGCATCTTTCTCCCGGTCATAACCAATCAAACCAGAATAATGCAATTGATTCAATAAAGACCTAATAACATTTAACTGAAAACCAGTCTTTTTCATAATCTCTTCGTCAGTAAGCTCCCCCTTCTTACAAGCTTCCAACACCACTAAACCGTTCTCACCAACAACGTCTTTTAAGACCCCACGCGCCTCTCGATAACATAAACTCAAAAAAATCCCTTGAATTATTTATAGTAAACCAGATATTTAAGTCTTCCTTGTTAAAGTTTTTATACCCCTAGATTCCTAAAATGAGAGCTGACGGGCTCGTAGCTCAGTCTGCAAAGGGTTAAACCTTTGCCTGTAATGGCAGAGCACCAGGCTCTTAACCTGGCTGCCGCGGGTTCAAATCCCGTCGGGCCCTTCAATGCGCCAATAGTCTAGCCTGGTAGGACTCAAGCTTGCCACTTTTCGCGAGAAAAGCAAAGAGCTTGTGGCGGGGGTTCAAATCCCCCTTGGCGCATTTTCAAAAAAAGATTTATACTAGCAACAGTTAAACATTATCAAATGAAAACCCTGTTGCTAATCTTACTACTTTTAACTTTCGTACAAGCTCAAACACTTAGTGTAATCAACGCAGGAAGTGCAGAAATAGAACTAGTACTAGAAGGAAATGCAGCAGAAAATCAGACATTATACTTGCCTGCCACAAACACACGTCAAAAAGTAGTTTATCCTACAGAAATAGAAACATGGAAAGACGAACACGAAAACGTTCTAACTAACGTAACAGGAAATTACTCTCATACATTTCATGTTACAATAGATGCAACTAAACCCCTTCTATTCGATGAAAAATATCCGCCAAACAAAGAAAATCAATACCTGAAAGAAAGTGACTTCATAGAAATTACTCCTGAAGTCAAAAGCAAAGCAGAAAGCATAATTGGGAACAACAATTCCACTTTAGAAGCAATAGCACTTCTAACAGAATGGGTATATGATAACATTGAATACAACTCTTCATACTCTGGTATCAAAACTACAAAAGAAATATTAAACACCAAACAAGGAGTCTGTTCTGAATACGCAACCATGTATACTGCCTTAGCAAGAGCATCAGGAATACCCACCAGAATAATAACAGGGATAGCAAACACTGGCTCTGGCTGGGTGCGTCATGCATGGGCAGAAAGCTTAGTATCAGGACACTGGATTCCAATCGAACCAACATACAAAGAAGCAGGAACTAGAAACGCCCTAGCAGTAAAACTTTATTCAGGAAATTCTTATCCACTCTATCTACTTCCTGATAGTACAGAAGAATTCAAAATCCAAAACTATAGCGCGAACGCATTCCAGTTTGAAACAACAATAAATGCCAAACTATCAAAAACTATTCTAGCTCCAGAAGAAATGTTTTACCTACAAGCAGAAATAACGAATCAAGAAGCATCAACGATTATGCCCAGCTACATGGTACAAAAAAATATTGGGATAACAAGTTTGGACTCCTTCCGTAAAATCGTTGTAATACCGCCAGGAAAAAGGGCAAACATTGAATGGGAATTCATAGGCCCATATGGAGAAAGAAATGAATACGTACTGTTTTTCAAAGGACCCGGAACAGAAGAAAAATTCACTATAAAAGTAGATCCAAACCAAACCGCTCAAAAAACAGGAACCATAGAAATAACAGAAGTATTCGCAAAAGGACAAGAAGAAGTACTTGAACTAGAAATCACAATAAAAAATAAAGGAAACCGGGACATACAAGCAACAGTTAGAACAATAACCAAAACAGGCTCAAAAAGCAACAACATAAACCTTAACGCAGGAGAAGAAAAAACAATTAACTTTTCCTATTCAATCAAACCAGGAATGCAAGAATATACAGTCATAGCAACATCCAACCGGGAAACCAGAATAGAAAAAGGCACAATAGAAGTTACAAAAGCCCTTGAACCACAGCAAAGCTTATTAAAAAGCTTAAACCAAAATTTACAAACACATCCTATATACTTTACAATCATCATACTAGTCATTCTTGGAGTAATAATCCTCTTAATACACCCAAGAATCAAAAAAACAAAAAAACCATTCAAAAAGAAACACAAAAGCAAATGGCATCGGCTCGTCAAAATTAAGAAAAAAAAGCGACCGTAGTCTAGTCTGGTAGGACTTTAGCCTTCCAAGCTAATAACCTGGGTTCAAATCCCAGCGGTCGCACTTTAACATTGTGATAATATGGAACACCTAGAAAGAAAGTATTCTGAACTCAAAAAACAGCGTAAGAAGCTCACCCAAGAAATGCTTGCCATAATGAAAAACGAAAAAAAATTCATGCGAGACAACAAAACCAAAGATATAATCACTCTCCTTGAAAGCAAAGCTCTTCTCAAAAAAAATCAAAAAGAATACCTAATAAACTATCTGGACAGCTACGCTGGACAAGTAGGACCAGACATAGAAGTCCTGAAAAAAACCGATGCGGAAAAAATAGTCCGCAGAACTACCTTCTCAAATCCAGCGAACGAAGCAGCCGCAAGAAGAAACCCGGAAAGCTACAAAATAAGATACATAAACCTTTACAAAAATCTCACGAATCACAGCAATCACTTAATAGAAAAAAGAGAACGTATGTTTCAACTAGAACAAGAAATGCACGACATAAACAAACAAATCGAAAAACATGAAAAAATCGCTGACATAGAACATGAAAACCATAGAACTGCAATAAGACTCAAAAAAAGAAAAAAAGAACTAAGAGGCTACAGGAAAAAAATAACCGATTATGAAAAAAACGCTGAACACCACGCCATAGAAATAAACAGGCTAACCCAACAAGAAAAAAACATCCTAAATTGGCTCACCAAAGAAAGACTAGCCAAAGTCAAAGAAGTAACCAGGATAGCAAAAACAATGAGAAAACACGGAGTAATCGAATATGACAAGCAAATCAAAGATCTCAAAAAAATCTCGTTCGTCAGAGTAACCATTGGAAAAAACAAGATAGAAACAGCAACAACCAAACACTTCGACCTAATGAAAAACTCTTTAGAATATGCTAGAACCATAGCTAAAAGTCCAGCAAAAAAACACAAAGAACAAAAAGAAGCATATCAAGATCTTATAGACGTTGTGGACAAGGCAACTTTAAGTCCCCAGCAAACATTCCACATAAAAAACAGAGAAATTATCAAAAAAATTGAAGAAATACCAAAGATACAAAAGCAGCTCCATGAACATAGAGAACAAAGTAGAAACCACGCCAGAAACGCACGAAACGCGAGAGAACACCTGAGACGACTCAGATCCAAAAAAATCTAAAACCTTTAAAAACCAGAAAAACCAAAAGGATAAAACCGTGGGACGATAGCTCAGCTTGGGAGAGCGCCAGATTGACAGGATATTTCTTCGTGTCAAGGCGATGCTGAAGACCTGGGTGTCGGGGGTTCAAATCCCCCTCGTCTCACCAAAATATTCATTGCCCGCTAGCTTTTATTATTTCGGAACAGGAGGAGGATCACTAGGCTTCTTCCTTAAAGCCAAACTACGCTCAAAAACAGAAAGCTCTTCTTCAATCTGCTCATCAGAATACCCCTCCAAACGAAAATAACCAAAAATTTTAGAACGAACAATACCACGCTCAACCATACCCCTCAACACTTTCAAATGATTATACTTCATACAAACACACCCTAACAGAAGCATATAAATACACCCTACAAGTAAATAAAAAACAATGAGAACAAAACTAGACACAACAGACAAAAGACTACTCTCAATAGCAGCAATACTCCTAATCGTTTCTGGACTGTTCTTCATTCAAATAAAAGACACAAACTTATTCTTCTATCTATTCGGCTCAGTCCTACTCCTAATCTTCTCACTAGTATCAATCGTCATGGCAGGACTAGCATACTCAATAGGAAAAGAAACCGGAGACATAGCATTCACAGGCAAAAATGGACTCGTAGACCACTTCTGTGAAATGAGTAGCAAAGACGGAACATACCTGATAGGAGTCATAATACTCCTAATAGGAATAATCTTTGCATCAAACTTTGTCTCATATATACTCTTTCCCGCATGAACCCTTTTAAAGCTCGCAAGAGAAAAATAAAATCAATGCTAGACATAAATATATTCAGAGAACAACCTGAACTCGTAACCAAAGACCTAGAAAAAAGAGGAAAACCAACAAAACTAGTTAACCAAATAATAAAAAAAGACAAAACATGGCGCGACACACTCAAAAAAGTAGAAAACGCAAGACACCAAAAAAACATGGCATCAAGACAAATTGGAGAACTGAAAAAAACAGGGAAAACTGCCACAAAACAAATCAAAGAAATGCAACACTTAGACAAACAAATGCAAGAACTAGAACAAAGAGTAAAACAACAAAAAAAAGAACGCGACACACTACTCATGCAAGTTCCAAACCTGTTGGATGCCAGCGTGCCAGAAGGACAAGAGAATATTCAAATCAAAACATGGGGAAAAACCGAGAAAAAAAACGTGAAAAATCACGGAGAACTCCTAGAAAAAAAAGACCTCATAGACTTCACACAAGCAGCAAAAATAGCAGGCTCTGGCTTTGCCTTCCTAAAAGGAGATCTCGCACTGCTTGATCTAGCCTTACAACGCTACGCAATAGACTTTCTTACAAAAAAAGACTATACACTCATACAACCACCATTATTCATGAACCTCCAAACCTATCAAGGAGTAACAGACCTAGCAGACTTCCAAGACGTAATGTATAAAATTCAAGAAGAAGACTCTTACTTAATCGCAACCAGTGAACACCCACTAGCAGCAATGCACATGAACAACGTCCTAAATGAAAAAGACCTTCCCATAAAACTTTGTGGAGTAAGTCCCTGCTTCAGAAAAGAAGTAGGCAGGCATGGAATTGACACGCGAGGATTATTCAGAATGCACCAATTCAACAAAGTAGAACAATTCATTTTCTGCAAACCAGAAGAAAACACTGCATTACATGAAGACCTTCTCGCTAACACAGAACAATTACACAAAGAGTTAGGCCTTCCTTACCGCATAGTTAATATTTGTACAGGAGACATTGGTACTGTCGCAGCAAAAAAATATGATTTAGAAGCATGGTCACCCAGACAAGAAAAATACATAGAACTAGCTTCCTGCAGCAATTGCACAGACTATCAAGCAAGACGTCTCAACATACGCTACGGCAAATACGGAGGAGAGAAAGCATTTGTACATACACTGAATAGCACGGGCATCGCTACAAGCAGAGTAATGCTAGCAATAATAGAAAACTTCCAGAACGAAGACACCATCAAAATTCCAAAAGTGCTTTGGCCATACATGAACGGTAAAAAGGAGTTTTAAATGAACATACTAGTACTCTTTGACATAGACAAAACTTTACTTAGAAGCAAACTTACTTCAACAACACACGCAAAAGCCTTTTCTTACGGAATAAAACAAAGCTTTGGCATAGAAGTAGAATTCACTTACAAAGCCATACATCCACTTCCAGGACTCACAGACCAACAAATAATAAAACACTTACTAGAACAAGAATCAGTTGAACTAACTGAAAACAAAATCAAAGAATGCATGAAACACATGGAAAAATACTACATAACAAACATGCAAAAAGGAGAATTAGAAGCACTACCAGGAACCAAAAAACTCTTAGAACAACTAAAACAAAAAAACGTTACGCTAGGATTAGTAACAGGAAACATAGAAGCAATCGGCTGGAAAAAACTTGAAGATGTACATCTAAAACACTACTTTTCTTTCGGAGGCTTCGGAAGCGACGCAGCAGACAGAGCAGAACTAGTACGCATCGCCCTAAAAAAATCAGGCTATCAAGGCAACAATGTGTTCCTGTTCGGAGACACTCCAAGAGACATAACAGCAGGCAAAGAAAACAATGTTAAAACAATTGGTGTTGCAACAGGACCATATACAATCAAAGAACTAAAAGACTCTGGTGCTAACCTTGCACTAGAAACTCTTGAAAACACAGAACAGATACTCTCTTTCTTAAATTCCTGACTCTACAGTGGTAAAAAAAAGCATATTTTTTTAAATGAGTATTGAGATATACCCTTTAAAGTGGTAACAATGGTTGATGCGTGGATATGGGTTTTAATCCCAATCGGAGGAATATGCCTTGGAGCACTAGCAATCTACTTAGAACACCAAAAGAAAATGGCCATGATAGAACAAGGATTCGACCCAGAAAAAGAAGACCAACAATACAGAAAAGAAGATCGAATACAAGGTGGTCTTGTAATGATTGGAATAGGAGCTGCTTTCCTCATAAGCGGTTTTGTGGTATGGACCGACTTCATGCAACCATACGGTCTAGTCGGACTAATCTGTGGATTCATAGGTCTAGCCTTGCTAATATCACATGCCACAGAAAAATAATCACTCAGACAATACCTTATCAATAACAAACTCTGAAATGTTACAAGCATACTCTCCAGTACGCTTTATGCTCTCAATAACATAACAAAGTTCAACACAAGGCATTCTACCTGAATCCACAGCCAATCGATTAATTCTATCAAGAGCAGGATAAAGCTTATCGAGAGAATCCACGTTGTCATTAGCAGCATTCAAATCCTTACTGAACCAAGCATCAATACCTCTAGTAAGAACACCAAGCGCAGTAGCACTCGCAGCCACTATCGCCTTAGTCATATCCTCATTTTCCCCATTATCAACTAAAGTTGAGACCTTCTTCGCAAGGATGCACGCATGATCACCAATTCGTTCAAGAGTACTTCCTAACAAAAAATAATAAGCCGCATCCTCTTGAGTAACACCAATTTTCTTGAAACGCATTGGATCCATTGAAAGCATACTAAACTGCCTGTAAATGAGCCAATGAAGCCGATTAACCTCATCATCCCGTTCAATCACATCATTAGCAAGAACCAAATCCTTCTTCACTAACGCAGTAATTGCATCTTCATGCATAACCTTCACAATATTATACATTCGCTTAACAGTTTTATCAAAAGGCATCTTCGCTGGACTCAACAAGTCTCTTATCACCATCTTTTTTGGAGTCTCTTCAATAATTTCCACCCCAACAGCTATCTTGTTAAAACGAGTCACAGTATCCCTGAACGAATGAGGGATTCTCTTCTTAGAACTAACCTCAATAGTAGACAACCCAGTCACATACGCTCCAACAAGCATTCTAAACAAATAAGTGGGGTTCTTTAAATTATCAACATTAATCTCTCGAGTCTTAAGAGAAGAATCCATATGACTCCTAGGAGTCACCAACAAAGAACCATCGTTTTGAGTTACCAAAGCAAGAGCATCATTCTTTTGAATGTTGAACTGTTTCACCCATGCCTTAGGCAACGTTACAATGAATGAAGAACCCCCAGTCAGTTGAACTTTACGAATTTCCATAAAAAAACCTCAAAAGTATATAAAAATATTGATTTTATATATATGACTATATTCTATGGCGAGAAAGTATATATTTGTAACTATATCCAAGTAACGCCAGAGGTAGAGGTGAGAATAATGGGAAAGTGTTACACCATGACAACAACAAGATATGAAACTCCTGAGGAAAGATTCCATGGAGATGAAGTTATAAAAAACGAGGAAAAATCTTGGCTTTCCATAATTGAACACCTAAAAGATCAGATAAGCAATCTTAAAAATGATAAAGAAAACCTTGAAGACCAATTAAAAGACCTCAAGATAAGAAATCAAGAACTCACTAGAAACCTCTTAATGATATAAATTGGCGAAAGGTACCGGGGGGTCACGCCAACAGTCTAGTATACTAAGCCCAGCAAAGATAGTACCTTCTTAAGTCGCTAATGCGGCACTCCCAAATCCCCCTAGGACCACCTCTCACGCCGGTGGAGGTGAATAAATGGGAGAAAGTCTTGAAAGCCTGTTTGAAAGAATGAACGACAAAGAAAAAGATCAGAGGATAGAAAGAATGTATTCCAGAGAACATAGGAAACGAGAAAGTGACAGACACTTTCTTTTGTTTTCATTTGGAAAACGAAGCGAATGATAACCTAGGGGATTCCGGGAAAAGATGCTCGGAATCCCTACTAAAACCTGTTTCTGAATAGAGTTGCTCATGTTTTACAAAAACGTTTTTAATATTTCGAAAGAACACATACGAAATATAGATTAGAATGAAGCTAGAAAAGGGAAAACAATAAAAAAGGTATAGGTTAGAATATATCCCTCAAGGGCCTATAGCTCAGTCTGGCTAGAGCACTAGGCTTTTAACCTAGGAGTCATGGGTTCGAATCCCGTTAGGCCCTTTATTTATTGAAAACTATTTAATCAACAAGAAACAGAAGTTCTAACTATGCACTGGTCTGACTCATACGCAAAGAAAATTGTTGAGAAAAAACCCGACAAGAAAGAATACATAGTAGAATCAGGAATCACTCCAAGCGGAGTAGTCCACGCAGGCAACTTCAGAGAAGTAATGACCCAAGAATTCGTCTATAAAGCCTTGCTCAAACTTGGTGTCAAAGCAAAGTATCAGTATGTATGGGATGATTATGACCGTCTGCGCAAAATACCTGCTAACGTCCCAGAAAACTGGAAAAAAGAAGGCGAGCAGTATATAGGAATGCCAGTCAGCGAAGTTCCAGATCCATGGGGCACAGACGAAAGCTATTCTAAACATTTTGCTAACAAGCTCATCGAAGAGAGTGAAAAGTGTGGAGTGCATGCTGATTATGTCTGGATGAGCGAAGAATACAAAAAATGCACGTTTTCTGAAAATATGCGCGTTGCGTTAGAGAAAAAAGAACAGATAAGAGAGCTACTTAATCAGTTCAGAAGAGAACCGCATCCAAAAGAGTGGATGCCTGTTCGAGTTTACTGTGAGACATGTCACAAGGATACTACTAAAGTAGAGTACGCAAGTGAGTATAAGCTGCATTATCAGTGTGAGTGTGGTGCAAGCGGAGAGTTTGATTTCAGAAAGAAGGGATTTGCAAAGCTAAAGTGGCGTATTTGTTGGCCTAGTCGATGGGCTTTTTATGACGTTGATTTTGAGAGCTCAGGCAAAGACCACAAAGCTTCAGGAGGAAGCTGGGACACAGGGGAACGCATTTGCCAGCACGTGTTTGAGCATGCTCCACCGATTGGACCAATGTATGAATTCATTTATGCTAAAGGTCAAAAAGAAAAAATGAGCTCTTCTAAAGGTAATGTGTTCACTGTTAGCGACTTGCTTGAGGTGTACGAACCAGAGATGGTACGTTATATTTACACTCCGAAAATCAACAGAGCTATTGAAGTTCCGTTCGATGAAGGCATTTTTAATTATTATGAATCTTATGATTTGGCTGAGCGTGTTTTTTTCGGAAAAGAAGAAGTTTCAAATGACCGGGAAAAAGAAAATTTTGTTACTTCTTATGAACTAAGCCAGAATGAAAAACCAAAGCAAACACTACAACCTCAATTTAGTTTCCTTGCGGATGTTGCACAAATAGCACCAAACTTAGATAAAGCTATTGCCGTGCTCCAACGCACTGGACACGCACCTGAAAAGCTGTCTGAAACAGATAAAGCAAGAATAGTGTTGAGGTTAGAACTTGCTGGAAACTGGGCTAAAAAATATGCTCCTGAAAATAGAAAATTAATTATTGTTGAAGATGTTCCTGAACTTTCAGAAGCACAGAAAAAGGCTTTGGCTAAACTGCCTGAAGCCATAAAAAAATCTACTAACCCTGAAGAGCTTGGAGCTGAAATAAAAACAATAATCGGCGAAAGCGGATTGAACCCTAAAGACTTTTTCCAAGGAGCATACATGACATTGCTTGGAAAAGACAGAGGACCTAGACTTGCTCCGTTCTTGTTGACTTTAGATGAACAAGTAGTAGAAAAGAAATTTTCTAAACTATAAACTTACCCGGCAGAAAGTTTTAATCTCCCATTGATACTGTTGTTTTTAATCCGTTATCAGCCATCCATTCATCTCCGATATAATGCGCGCAGATGTATGTTCTAAGCGAGTTGTCACTAACTTCGATTGCATACTCTGGATTTTCAGCTACTGTCCAATCCCAAGTCAATAAATGATCAAAATGGTTTCCGTTACCTTCTATGTTTTTGAGTCCCCAGCGAGAATACGTTGAAGTCTGACCTTTTAGGTGGTTGAAGACGTTGTGGTTGAAACAGTTGTATGGCTTTGATTCTGTTGCATCGAATTCAACCATTGTTTCAAAGCGGTCTATGTAAATGTTTTCAAAATAATTTCCGCTTATGTATGTGCCTTCATTTGTCATATGAAAACGAATTCCAGTTCCGACACCCCACATCACAATGTCTTTGAAACTGTTTTCAAGTATTCTTGAATCCGAAAAGCTTTCCAATGCAATTCCAGTCCAATCATGGTCTACAGCGTAAGGGCTGGGATTCCTGATGTAAATGTTTTCAAAGTGGTTGAAATCGCATCTGTCTGCCCACCTGTCACCTTCTGCTTCTGGAGTGTAAAGCTTGATTACGGTTCCAGTATAAGGTACAGAACCAAACGTTACTTTTGCATTTTTTACAGTAGCAAAGCGTGTTGCTGTCAGTTCTATGAATCCAGTATTGCCGTTTAGAGTTATTTCATTGTTCTGAAAATCAATGATAACACCGTCATGCCCATCAAATTCAATTGGAGAAGAAAGAGTTATATCACTTCCAACCCACACAGTTCCCCAAGAACCAATATCATCTATAGCTGCTTGAAGGTTCTCTCCTGTCGGTTCCCAATACTTGCCATTGCTGTTTCTGATAAAAGTCTCTTTATTGTCTTGAGTATCAGAGAGTGTTCGAGTGACAGACCCGACAAAGTATATGGAGAACAAGAAAAGTATCAATGCCACAAATACTTGAGCCCGTTTCATGATTTCACTGGGAAGACATACAAAGTCAATGTATAAAAGACTAGCTGCTGCAGATGACCGCGTTCACGCTGCCGTTCACGTTCCACTCGCGGCTTGGGCTTCCAGTCAGTTCCAGGCAGGTGGTCAAAACAGTTGCTAGGTAAGCTCGGTTTTTACTTGTGTGCCAGCTCTATCTAAAATCAGATAATGCTCGTTGGTGCTGGTTTTGTGCCAGAAAGCAAAGCTGTCATCTTCTATATTCGGTTCTGACGTCTGAGAATATATCTTACCTTTGATTTCATTGTCTGTTGAAAGGAATCCTTTGATGTCTAGGTTGCTTCTGCCAGTGTCGTATGCCGTGTTACTGAAGCCTTCGTCTAAGAGGTCGTCTCCCCCTCCGAAAAACTGTAGGTAGGTGTATTGGGTGTCGGAGGTGAGGTGGTACGCATTAGCTCCTCCTGCAGCATGCCAGTCCCACAGGAAGATGTTCGAGAACTGGTTGTACCTTCCAATTGCCCTTATGCAGGACTCAGTCGGCGCGCCGGGTTGGACTTGGAAATTGTTGAATGTGTTGCCGTCGACAGTGGCGTAATTGTATCCTTCGGCTGTGTTCCTATCCAAGTATACGCTGTATTTGTCGTAAATGCTCACGAAGTTGGTGAAAATGTTGCCGTTTATGTATGATATCTTGCTGCTGGTTCCACCTGAGCAGTTAAGGAGAAGCCCGTACTCGAAACCGTGGGTTTCTATGTTGTTGCACAGGGTGAACGCGATTATTTCGCCATTAGAGTCGGCGCGGTAGTGTATTCCTATTCCCTCTTGGTCATACGATACAAGCCTCATGTCTTGGACGGTCGCCTGGCTCCAAAAAATAGGCTCGCCGTCGAAGAGTATGGCTGATTTGGTGAAAGGGCTTGGAGCATAGTACATGTGTATTCTGCCGTTTCTGAGGTGTGAACCGTATGCCATTGTTACAACATCAACGTCTTCTCTTACCATCAAGACGCTGCCTTGCAGGTTGAGAGTTGAGTAATTGGCCATCCTGATGCCGTTATAAATGTTGATGCTTTTTTTCCCTGGCACCCAGACGATGCCACCCTGATAACCTTCTCCTGTCTTAGGCTTGTCGATGTCGTCTAAAGCTGCTTGGATTCCTGCTTCTGTTGCTTCGAAGTAATTCCCGTTGCTGTTCCTCACATAGGTTTCCATGTTGTCTTGAGTGTCGCTAATTGTGCGAGTAACAGAGCCAACAAAATAGAGTGCTACTACCACCAAGGCCAATAGGGTCATGCCAGCTAAAATCCTTCCTGAAAATATTTTAGTCATATTTATTCCTCACGTCAGTTCAACTATTCTTCTGTCTCCTTTCCAGAAGAAACAGAGATATGTCCTGTCATTGTCAGTATCAACCCAAAGCATGGTAGTGTTATCGGGCATGCCGCTTGGAGGATAACTTTCAGTAAAAATTTGTGGATAGTTAGCTCCACCCATTTCCCATGTGGTTCCTAGTCCTTCATCAAGTACATCATCACGACCCCATTTAGCAGAAGCGTGTGTGTCAATTCTAGTGTACCATGAATTTGCGCCTATTCTCCATTGGTATTGGGGTTTATCAGCAATATACCAGTCCCAGACGAGACAATGGTCGAAATGGTTTCCATTACCGCTGAATACTCCAACACCATAAAGATCATCATCTTGATATCCAGCAGCAGGATTAAAACCTCCTCCAATAGTCTGGAGTTTCACATTATCAAAAACATTAGCACCGAACGCATCATCGTCAACACTTTCAAACCAAACACCCTTAACAAAACCGCTTATGAAAATATCCTCAAAAACATTACCATTCGCATACGCGCCATTATGATTACATTCAAGAAGAATACCATCTCCAGCTCCCCACATGAAAATGTTGCGGAAAGTGTTCATGGAAATATCTCCGTCTCCGTCCATAAGAATATGAATGCCAATCCATTCATGGCTACTTCTGTCCATGGGCTGCCCGTAAATTTTGATGTTTTCGATAAGATTGTAACGAGAGCGAACATCCCAACTGCCTCCTGAATTGAGGTATAGAGTAATAATACCTTCAGTGTGAGAAGCGGAGGTATAAACGATTGCATTTCTGACAATTGCATGTTGAACGCGATCTTCAAATCTAACAAATTCAATGTCGTTGTTTAGCGTAACTTCATTATTCAGAAAGTCTAGTTGAACATTATCTTTCATGTTAATAGTAGATGTAAGAGTTATATCTGATCCAACCCAAACAGTTCCGCCTCCTGAGCTAGCAACATCGTCTATAGCTGCCTGAATGTTTGCTCCGGTTGGTTCCCAGTATTTGCCGTTGCTGTTGCGTACTAACGTGTCTTTATTATCTTGAGTATCAGAGAGTGATCGAGTAACTGAGCCAACTAGATATAGGGTTGTTAAAACTAAAAACAAGAGTATGAATATTGTCCAATGCTTTTTCATGTGAACCACCAATAAAAATAAGCAAAGGAGGTATAAATGGTATTAGGCAGACGATTCTTCGGGAATTTCTTTCTTTTTCTTTGGGAAAACTCTTTTGCGTACTGAATTGAACCCTCTTAGAACAAATTCTAATAACACAACAAAAAGACAGTAGTAGACTACTTTTTCTATCAGGCTGTGAGTTACAGTAATTAATTCAAGCATTTCTAGTGATGCTGGAATAGAAACCCAAGTTGAATTAACGATGAATACACCAAGCAGCGCGAAAGGTAACATCTTAGCTAAGTCTTTGGACAAATCTTCTGTGTAGTAAGCAGTAATTCTAATTGCTGTTACTAGAGCTATTGAAACTAGGAAAACTGATTCTATGTGAGCTAGAATCAATAATGGACTTTCAGGTTTTTCTGATAAAAAGATTAATAGTATTACAATTGCAAGGAACCAAAATATTACGATTAACGGAAAAAGCACTAAATAGCCTAGTGCATGAAGAATAAACATTCCAGCCCTTTGCATGATCCCGTTCCAGTCTTTACCATACTTAGAATAATCAATATCAATTATGTCACGCTTTGCTAGGAAACGATAAAATACGTAAATGAAAACAGCATATAACGCCATGCCAACCGCAAACTGTGCTGCAGGCATTATTATCGGCAGTGCAGTATCAAGGCTAAGGCTGTGGAGGACATTTAATATGTTATTCACAAGCTGTACAGGATCCATACAAACAATAAAACAACTATTTTATAAAAGGCTTACCACTGAAGAAGCCCGAACATTTAAAAGCCTGTTAGTGCATATCTCTTGGAGAGCTGATTTGATGAAAGTAAAAGAAATCCTCTTAGAAAAAAAGAAGAAAGTTGATGAGGAAGTACTCAAACACATACCAAACAAAGAACCTAAACTCCACTACGAAATGATGCGCGATTATCCCTCTAGAGGAGGAAAGGGTTTGCGGCCAGGTCTTTGTTTGCTGTCTTGTGAAGCTTATGGTGGAAATGAAAGCGATGCTTTATTGACAGCTGCTGGACTGGAAATGTTTCATAACTGGGTTTTAATCCATGACGATATTGAAGATTGGTCTGATGAACGCAGAGGAAAACCCTGCTTGCACAAAATGTATGGAATTCCTTTAGCAATTAATGCTGGGGACGCACTGCATATCAAAATGTGGGAAGTTCTTTTGGAAAATCAAGAAAAGTTAGGTGATAAAAAAGCTTTGCGTGTTATGAAAGAATTTGTGAAAATGATTAATGAGACTACTGAAGGACAAACTTATGAACTTTGTTGGGTGAAAAAAAACGAGTGGAACGTAACAGAAGAAGATTATTATACAATGATCAAAAAGAAAACTGCTTGGTATACTTGCATTACTCCAATGAGGCTGGGAGGTATTATTGCTGGTGCTCCTGAAGAAGATCTTGAAAAAATGATTAATTTTGGAATTTCTTTGGGCAAGGCCTTTCAAATACAAGACGATGTGCTTAACCTGGTTGGTGAAGAAGAGAAGTATGGGAAAGAAATCGCAGGAGACATTTGGGAAGGAAAGAGAACACTGATTTTGATTCACTTGCTTGCTAAGTGTTCACCTGAAGAAAAAGAGAAAGTGCTGTCCATAATGAACAAGAAGCGAGAGGATAAAAGTGAAGAAGAAGTAAAGGAGATACTTTCTTTGATGAAAAAACATGAAAGCATTGAATATGCGAAGAAAGAGTCTTTGAAACATGCAGAAACAGCAAAAGAATTGTTTAAAGAATTATCCATGCCTGAACCTAATGTTAAAGAAACCATAGAAAGCTTGATTACATTTGTTATTGAAAGAGAACTTTAGTACTCATGCTTTGAAAGCTTCCTCAGGATTCTCAACCCTAATGCCTGTTCCAGTGATATACAATGGAATAATATCCTCAGAATGTTTGGTTGCACGCATCTTTCGGATGTATAAAGTTCTTTTTGTTCCGCCTTCACTGTCGCTTGTGCCAAGATAATGCAACAAAATCACGGCATCTGCTACATATTCTTCCACTCCAAACTTAGAGAAGTGCATTGGACCTGCACCAAACTGTTGCTCAGGCACTTCTGACACAAAAATTGATGTGAGCTTATCTTTACGGAGCATGAAAGAAAGTTTTAGAATCATGTCTCTAATTTTTGTTGGATCATTCATGTGAATACCTAGCGCAGGAAGAGAATCTACAACGAGCCTGCGCGCGCCTATTTCTCTGGCCATTTGCATTATTTCTAGGATTAAACGATCCATGTCTTTTATTTCTGTAGTAATCTGATATTTTTCTTCTGAAGGCAACCCTATTTTTGATCTGAGCAAGTCAACTATTCTAAGCTTGCCTTGGTCTTCTAATGTTCGCAAATCCCAACCAAATCTAAGCATGTCCTGACGCGTTAACTCTGGACGTTCATCTATGGTCACGTAAACGCCTGGCTCGTCATATTCAACAATGCCTTTATAAAGATATTGAATTGAAGAAATGGTTTTTCCGGTTCCACAACCCCCACTCAGCAGGATTGTCCTGCCACGAGGAAATCCTCCTTCAATAAGATCGTCTAAACCTTCAATACCAGTAGGAACACGTTCCATAAACTCACCAAGCTTAGAATAAACACTCATTGCTTAAATATTTTTCTGCGCGCTCTGAATCATTTAAATATCTGAGTGCATTTTATTTAATTAATGGATTTAATCAAAGATTTTGACAGGGCAATCAAAATAATGAAAAAAGATGCTGAAGGCAACCTTGAGTTACTTAAAGAAATAGAAAGTTTAGAAGAACGACGCCCTGCACTAGTTGAAGCAACAGAGACTAAGAATACAAGAGCTTCAATGGACATTCTAAAAGATGCTTTCAGAGTAGAACATTTAGTTCATGAAAAAATAAGGAAAGACCGAGAAGTAGAAAAACAATCAGAAGACACTGAAGAAGTTTCTGAAGACGATGAATTTGCTATTAAAGAACCTGAACTTACTAAAGAACAAGAAAAAGAAGTGGAAGAGCTTGAAAAGCAAGAAGACATTAAAGTCCAAAAAGATGAACCAATTACTAAAAAAGTAAAAAAGAAGTCAAAAAGAAGCAAAAAAACAGAAACTGAAAAGAGTCTTGAAGCTGTTCAAGCAGAACTTGATAAAATAACCAGCGAGTTCAAACATCCAGAAGAAGAACAGCAAGAAGAGATTACTACCTCAAAACAAAAAAGAGAAATGACTCCAGAAGAAGAAACAGCTCTTCAAGAAAAAAATAAGAAAAAACTAGATGAACTAGAAACAGAATTCAAAGGAATCACCCAAGAATGTGAAAGCATTAAATCTAATTGGGAAAATTTGGATGACATAAAAGGAAATTATTCTGAACTAGCAGAACAAATGAAAGAAGTAAAAAGAGATGTTGAACGTATAGTCAAAGAAAGAAAACGAATTCATATCCGAGTAAAAGAATTAAAAGAAAAAATAAATGAAGTTCACACAAAAAAGAACAAAGAGTTTGGAATGACAAAAGATGCATACAAATACTTTTGGAATGAACTTCTCATGGTTTCTGTAAAACTTTCTGAAATTGAAGAATTATTCGAGAAAAACGAACGTGTCACTGAAATGGATTTGCTTGAGCTTGAAACTGGTGTTAAATCATTAGAAAAGAAATTAAGCACAGTGGATTGGGTTGCCAAAAAAAGATTAAAAAGCAAGAAAAGAAAGAAACGCTGATTATAGTAAGGGCCAATAAAAGAATGCTAGTGTTGCCACAGCTAACACTCCAATCAATGCGATTATAATACCTGGTTTTGCCATATCTTTGACAGTGATGTAACCAGAAGAGTAAGCGATGGTAGAAGGTGGAGTTCCTACAGGCACAATAAAATCAAGTGACACGCCAATCGCTGCGAGAACAGTCATTATTTTCACATCCACACCTAAAGCAACTGATAATGGAATTGCTATTGGAATCAAAACAGCTGCAGTAGCCGTGTTGCTCGAGACTAGTGTTAGTAGAATTGAAACTGTTGCTACTATAACCAAAATCAAAAAGTATGGTTGTCCTAAAGCAAAATTTTGAATGACTTTAGCAAAAATCGAATCCAATCCTGTTGCTTGAACTGCTAAACCAAGAGATAACCCTCCACCAAACAAAACAAGCGCAGCCCAATTAATTTTAGAGAAGTCTTGAGTATCCACTAGATTGAAAAAGTACAGTAATAGAATCGGGACTACTGAGACTACAGGAGAAGAAAAGCCATGGAAGGACGTGGTAAGCCAAAGCAAGACTGTTGAAACAAAAACCAGCAAAACAAGCTTTTGATTTTTGGTAGTGCCAGGCTTTTGTTTGTCTATTTTCAGTTTAGTTACTTCTGGTTTGTACATTTGCATTAACACAAACCAAGCGACAGGCAAAAGAACTATCACAAGCGGCAACGCATGAACCATCCAGCCAACAAAATCCAAAGCTATGCCCTCATCTGCAAGAAACTTGGCTGCCATTGGATTAGGAGTGCTTCCAACAAGAGTACCAATGCCTCCAATAGTAGCAGCAAAAGCAATGCCTAGCACTACAGCTTTAGCATAACTTGACTTTTTTGGTTTTAAACCAGACTTAGATAAAACCACTATGGCAATAGGTAAAAGTAGCGCGGTGGTTGCTGTATTAGTCATCCACATTGACAAAAATGCTGTTACAAGCATGAGACCAAACAGGAAAGGACCTGGTTTGTTTCCGAAAACAGCAAGGAAGGAATACGCAATCTTTTTATCCAAACCATGTTTTTGCATTGCTCTAGCAAGAACAAAACCTCCTAAAAGAAGCACTATGACTGGATCAAAAAATGGAGCAAAAGCTTCTTTTGTTGTGAAAACTCCTGAGATAATCAGCAGGAACGCGATTAGCAAACCAGTCGCATGAAGTGGCAAAGCTTCAGTAAACCAGAGGATTCCCGCTAAAATCATTATTCCAAGAACAATGCCTGCTTCGTTATTTACTCCTAGTCCTGAAGAAACTCTGTAGACAAGAAGCGCTGCATCCATCGCTATTGCCATGATAAGATAACGAAACCAATTCATGGCATGCCCTTCATTGATTCTTCAAAAATGTCTAAAGCCAGATCAACTTCTTTTCGAGATATTGTAAGCGGAGGAGAAAAACGAAGAGAACTTTTTCCACAAGGCAAAGCAACCATTCCATTCTCAAAACATTTTTTGGTGACTCGGTTCCTTGCAAGCGGATTAGGTTCTTTTGTTTTTCTGCTTTTAACAAATTCAATTCCAATCATCAACCCTTTTCCTCGAACATCACCAATAATCTCGTGCTGTTCTTGAATTTTTTTCAATCGTTTAAGAATGTAAGCGCCTTGCTTTTTAGCATTCTCGCCAACCTTTCTTTTTCGTAATTCTTTTAATACAGTTTTGCCTGCAGCACAAGCAACCAAGTTTCCACCAAGAGTGTTTGCATGCGCGCCTCCAGGCCATTGCATTAGTTTGTCTGAAGTGACTGTCGCACCAAGAGGAAAACCTCCACCCAATGGCTTGGAAAGACAGGTAATGTCTGGTTTGACTCCAAACCCTTGCATTGCCAGGAAACTACCTGTTCTATAACAACCTGATTGAACTTCATCAGAAACCAGCAGTATTTGGCTGTTGTCACAGATGCGCCTCAGTTCTTTATGAAAATCGTTTGGAGGAACAATGTACCCACCTTCTCCTTGTATTGGTTCAACAAAAATTCCGCCAATTGGTTTCCAGCGAACCTTTTTTTCCAGTCGTTTCAAACATTCTAGACCGCAACCAGGATATTCCAAAGCAAAAGGACAACGATAACAATACGCGTAAGGAGTATGTATTACTGGCAGGAAAGGTCCAAAACCATCACGATGGATTTTTTTAGAGCAAGTCATGGAAAGAGAACCCATTGTTCTTCCATGGAAGCTTCCATTGAAAGCTATGGTATAGCGTTCTCTTTTGTTCCATTTTACTAGTTTGTATGCTGCTTCTACGCTTTCGGTTCCAGAATTTGATAAGAAAACTTTTGAAAAGCCTTTTGGCATGTGTGTTAAAAGTTCTTCACAAAATGCTATTGGTTCTTCAGCATAAAAATCCGAAAACGCAGGATTTATAAGACGTTGCATTTGTTTGCTTGCTGCTTGAGTTACTTTTGGATCCATGTTGCCTAAAGCAGAAACAGCAACAAAAGAAGCCATATCTAAAAAACAGTTTCCATCCACATCCCAAATCCAAGACCCTTTAGCTTTGTCTACAACTAAATCATATACTCTTGTCAAAGAAGGAGAAGACACTTTTTTATCTCTTTCAATGATAGCTTTAGCACGAGGTCCTGGAAGTTTTGTTTTAATTGATGGTTTCATGTTTATCACTCATCTATCTGCGCTTTCTGCAGTTTACCAGAATAATCAAAGTACACTGTTTTCCATTCTGTGAACTCTTCAAGCGCGCCGATTCCTCCTTCGCGCGTGCTACCAGTATCTTTGACACCTCCGAAAGGCAAGTGCACTTCACTGCCGATAGTAGAAGAATTAACGTACGTTAAACCTGCTTCTAAGTCGCGCACTGCAGTGAAAGCAGTATGCATGTTTTCTGTGTATATTGCTGAAGACAAGCCGTAATCAATGCCGTTAGCATAGTCTATTGCTTGTTTTAAGTCTTTGATTTTTAGCATTGCTAGGACTGGACCAAACACTTCTTTCTGTGCGATGAAATCTTTTGGCTTGACGTCAGTGAAAATTGTTGGTTCATAGAAAAA
>JAIOSL010000055.1 GCA_021107635.1 archaeon
CTAAGAAAGAACCTAAGAAAGAACCTAAGAAAGAACCTAAGAAAGAACCTAAGAAAGAACCTAAGAAAGAACCTAAGAAAGAACCCAAGGATGATTTCAAAGAAGAGAAAAAAGAGGAGAAATGATACTCACAACATAAAATCTCATAATCAATGATAAAGGTGGAAAAGATGGAATACGTGTACGCGGCTCTCATGCTGCATGAAGCCAAGAAAGAAATCAACGAAAGCAATGTGAAGAAAGTCTTGACAGCAGCCGGTGTCAAAACAGACGAAGCTAGAATAAAAGCTTTAGTTGCAAGTCTTGATGGAGTAGACATAGAAGACGCAATCTCCAAGGCAGCAGTCGCAGCAGCCCCAACAGCCGCTCCAGCAGCCGCTCCTGTGGACGCTAAAGAAGAAAAAGACGAAGCTCCAAAGGAAGAAGAAAAGACCGAAGAAGAAGCAGCAGAAGGACTCAGTTCCTTGTTCGGTTAGAGACTCTTAAACGGGAGAGCAAATGACTAGAGCTCTCCCTATTTTAATCTAGGTGATACCATGCCTAAAAAAGTCGTTATAATTGGCGCAGCAGGAATGGACTACAACGTTTTCAACAACTATTTCAGAAACAATTCTGAATATCACGTTGTAGCTTTCACAATGGCAGCCGAACAAAACTTAGGCACTACTGGTGAAGCCTTACGACCCTATCCTAAAGAACTAGCGGGAGACCTGTACCCTGAAGGCATCCCAACATATTCTGAAAACGACCTTGAAACACTAATCAAAGAACAAAACATCGAAGAAGTAGTTTTTGCATATTCAGATGTTTCTCATGAATACCTAATGAACCTAGCATCAAAAGCTCTTGCCTGCGGCGCGAACTTTAGACTAATCGCACCAAAAAATGTTATGATTAAATCTAAAAAACCAGTAATTGCTGTAACTGCAGTTCGTACAGGTTGTGGAAAAAGCCAGACTTCTCGTTGGGTTGGAGAACAACTCAAAAAACATGGACTTCGCGTAGTAATGATACGAGAACCAATGCCTTACGGTGACTTGGTCAAGCAAACAGCTGTTCGTTATGCAAGCATAGAAGATTTCAAAAAATATGATGCAACAGTCGAAGAAATGGAAGAATATGAACCACACATAGACAATGGTTTTGTAGTATATGCTGGCGTAGACTACGAGAAAATAATCAGGCAAGCAGAAGAAGAAGCTGATGTCATAATCTTTGACGGAGGCAACAACGAAATTTCATTTTACGTGCCCGACTTGCTTATTGTAGTAACAGACCCATTAAGAGCAGGGCATGGCATTCGCTATCATCCAGGAGAACTCAACCTACGCTTAGCAGATGCTATCATAATAAACAAAGAAGACAGTGCAGACCCACAAGACATACAAAAAGTTGTTGATATAGCTCGTAAAGTAAATCCTGATGCAGGCATTTATCATGCAGACTCCGCGCTTAGCGTCCAAGGTGACATTAAAGGCAAACGCGTGCTAGTCATAGAAGATGGCCCTACTACTACTCATGGTGGAATGGGTTATGGTGCTGGATTAGTAGCTGCTAAAGCGGCTGGTGCAGAAATAGTTGATCCAAAACCCTTCTTGAAAGGCTCTTTGGAAACAGTGTTTGAAGAATTCCCACATTTAGAGCGTGTGATTCCTGCAATGGGCTACTCAGAAGAGCAATTGCATGCCTTGGAAGAAACAGTGAATGCTACTGATTGCGATTTGGTTGTCTCAGGCACACCGATAGATGTGTCCAGACTAATTAAAACAAACAAAGAAGTAGTACGTGTGAAATATGATCTTCAGCCTAAAGATGAATCTCTGGCAAATCTGATTAACGATTTTGTCGAAAAGTTCAAGAATTAAGTTTTTTCTTGTACTTTTCAACTATTCTCCTCTTTTCTAATAATGTTCCTCTTCCTAGTACTCCTAGTTCTTTTCCTGTTCCTGGCCTGCCTTCCTTGAATAATTTTTCTAAGTGTTTTTTGGTTTTTTGTAATTCTTTTTCAGTAAGTCCTATTCTCTCTTCAAGATGTTTTGGAAATTTATTCGACTTGGTTCTTTGGATTGCAATCTTATAGCCTTTTTTTCTTAGTTCTCTTAAAGCGTGTTCTACTTCTAATCGGCTTGCTGCAACTTCTTTGTGAATATTTTCTGGGATAACTTTTATTCTCTTTCTAGGCGAACCTTTCTTAAGTATTTCTAATTGAAGTTGTTCTGGTGTTCTTAAGATTACGTTATAATTGTTCTTTTTTAATGAATCAACCCGTTTTTCAAGAGTTGATTTTTTAATTCCTAGTTTTTTGTGTGTATTGAATGGCACATAATATGACTGATCTTTTTGGACACACTGTTTGAGCACTTCTTTTTGAAGGCGTGTGGGATAATATCCAAACTTGTAGCCTTTTTCCTTAAGTTTTTCAATGGCATACATTACACTGGATCTGTTTTCTTTGATTTTTTTGTGAAATGTGGAGGGCATACGGTGTATTCCTGCTTCGTATACTGTGCTGTTCACTATTTTTTGTTCAAGCGGAGTCATCTTAGAACGGTCTTTCAAATGTACTCCTTTTTCTTCCGTTCTAACGAAAACGAATCCTTTTCTCTTAAGAGCATTGATTGCATTGTTTGAGGAGCTCTCAGGTATGTTTATTTTTTTATCAATGGCTGCAGGAATCAGATACACTCCATTTTCAAATTTGCATCCTTCAAGAACCTTCTTTTGATTTGAGGTTAACAAGTCTGTTCTTTTGAACTTATACCCACGCCATTTTAAGTTTTCAATTGCTTCTTTGACGCTTGAATGCGGCTTTTTTATTCTTCTTGGAAGTTCTTTTCTGATTTTGTAAACTCCCTTCTCCATTTTGCTTGCGTTTAGTACTTGTTGCTGTGTTTCAGTGAGAATGCCTCTTTTGAGCAAATGCGATCCCTTTTGTCCTGATCTGATAAAAACGTAACCTTTTTTTTGGAGTGATTGTATTGCTACTGCAACACTATGTTCTTTCTCTCCAAGTGTAGCATACAGTCTTGGAGGTATCTTATACGCTCCATTTATGTGTTCGCACGAGTTAACTACTTTTTGTTGGAGGCGACTAACCCTATTTTTCCCTTTAATATGTGTTCCAACGTTTCCTTCAAAAATAAGCAGGTAGCCTTTTTCCCTAAGTTTTTTGACTGATGTCGATAAGCTATGGTCTTTTACATTCAATTTTTTGCGGAGGGCGTGTGGAATTATTTTTAGTTCTCCTGGTTTAGCATTCAGTTCTTTTACAATTCTTTTCTGTAGTTTCCCATGAAGAACCTTTGGCATATCATAATTATTGCAATCGATTGTTTTTATATTGGGTGGATTACTCCTCTAATAACATGCGCCAAATGTGACCTAGAGCCAAAAGACGGGTCACTTGCAACATTACTTTCTGAGTTTATTAAAAAATACACGGGAATAGTTTTTTAAAGAACTTCTCCTTATTTTCTTTGTGATAAAATGGAATCAAGTCAGCCAATAACTCCATTCGAAGGTCCTTCAGTTCAAATACCTATGATTCCCCTAGCTTTGTCAGTAATCCACTTACTCCTACTAGGTCTCATCATAGGAGTCACCTTGATTTTAGCTATCTTAGACGATTTGATGCTCATAGTATACCCTATAATCTTAGGCCCACTGTTCCTTTTTGGTTTACTAGGTTTTGGATTGATATTCCTAAAGAGATTCAGAGCAGGCTACATAATTCTAGCTATTTTCGCTGCATTCACCTTTCCAAGTGGGGCATTACAGGTTCCGTTAATCAACTATGCCCGGGAAAACTCATAGTCCACTCATTAAAGCCTGAGGATCTTTTAAACCATGTCCAGTAATAACAAGCACAATCTTTTCATCCTTGCTAAACTCAGTCTTCCTTAAAGCAGCAAGGGTAGTCGCGCTGGACGGCTCACAAAAAATGCCATCTCTGCCCAAATCCTTCATTGCTTTAACGATTTCTGCCTCGCTCACTGTCACTCCCAAGCCATGAGAGTCATTGATTGCATTTATTGCAGTTCTTCCATTGAACGGACTTTTGATTAATACGGCAGAAGCAATGGTATGTGCTTCTTTTAATGGCATTATGTCTGTTTTATCAATCCAAGCATCAACTATCGGAGAACATTGTTCTGGTTGAACACCAATCATTTTTGGTAACGTCTTTGCTTCTCCCAGAGAGTGCAACTCTTTGAAAGCTTTATAAATAGCAGTCAAGAGCCCTCCAGTGCCTAATGGGACAATAATCTTATCTGGCACTCCAATATCCTCAAAAATTTCATAGCCAAGCGTTTTCTCTCCTTCAATATAATATGGATTTAGTCCTGTTTCTGCGAGATAAGAACCATCATTGACATCATCCCAAAGAGTGCTAATACAATCACTGAATGTACCATTAACCTTGATTATTTTCCCACCATATGCGGTTATTTGGACTAATTTACTTGATGGGGTTGTCTCTGGCACAAAAACCCTTGCTTCCAATCCACCATGGCTTGCGTACGCAGCTACAGACGCGCCCATATTGCCTGTAGATGCTACTGAAACACTAGAGAAGCCCTCTTGCTTTGCTCTGGACACGGCAACAGTACTTCCTCTGTCCTTGAAAGAATCAGTAGGATTATCTCCCTCAAACTTAAAGTAAATGTCTGCTCCAAGCTCTTCTTCTATCCTTTCACTGTTGATTACTGGAGTTCCACCTTCTTCCAAGCTAATCTGTTTTTCCTCAAATGGAAGCATACTTTTATAACGCCACACGCCTCTGCCTTGAGTTTTCCACTCAAGCTGTTCATACTCTACGAGCAGAACTTTTCCACACTCACAGATGTACCTGCCTCGTTCTGGTTTGTAACACTTGCCGCATTTAGAGCACACTAACTCATATTTCATTGGCTTTTTCTACACAACAAGTGTTTAAATACTCTTCAGCGCTAGGTTTTTATACAAGCTTGTGCAAAATCTTTGTATGGAAGAGAAATGGTACTTTTTTGCATTCGGAGTTATTCTATCGGCTGCACTTTTTTCTTTCTTAAACATGTCTTTGCCTGGAAGTGTTTTTGAACCTGTTTCCGAAACTGGCTTGATAGTAAAAGAAGCTCTGAGAGAAGACTTTGATGTTTCTCATAGTCAGGGTGTTAATCTTATCGGCTATTCTGCTCCTTTTGATGGGAGTGAGAATGTTCCTGAATCTGTCGTTTACAATAGTAAGAGCTATTATCCTAAGGTCGTGAGTTATTCTGAATTAAAAGAATATGCCGGAATGCTAAAAATCAAGTATCTGATTTCTATTGGAGAATCCAATGAAGGTAAATTTCCTATATATCTAGTTCAAGTAGGAAACGGAGAATTTGTTGAAGGTGTGATTCTGTTGGATGAAGCATTTCCTAGAGAAGGCGCGCCTTTTACTTAAGCATACTTTTCATGTCTACTTCAACTACACTACTGCCTTTGCTTTTGTCCATTGTTACTCCAACAATCTGGTCACTGTGATGCATTAATGGATTGTTGTGTGTAATTGCTATGAATTGTGTGTCTTTGGCTTTCTTTTGTATTATTTGTGCTAAGCGTTCAGAATTTGATTTGTCCAGTGCGGAATCGCTTTCATCTAGGACATAGAATGGAGATGGTTTGTACTCTTGTAGTGCAAATAAAAATGCTATTGCTGCTAGGGTTTTTTCTCCTGTACTGAGTTCATCAATAGTTTTAGTTTCTTTGCCTGCTGGTTTTGCTTCTATTAACAGGCCACCTTCAAATGGTCTTTCAGCGTTCTGTAATCGAATTCCTGCTCTGGCTTTTTCTGCTTCTGGATAGAATTCTTTGTATACTCTCGCGTAGTGTTTATTTATGTTTTCGAATGCTTCTAGGAATGTTTCTTCTCTTTTGTGTTCTATTTCTTCCATAAGGTCTATTACTGCTTCTTTTTCTTTGCCTAGCAGTTGTACGCGTTCTTTTATTTGATCTACTTCACCCAGGAATTCATCATATGCTTGTATGGCTTTTAGATTAACTGGTTCTAGTCTTTGCATTCTTGCTTCAAGGTCTTCTACTTCTCTTTTCATTGAGAGTGGGTCATCCTGACAGTCTCTTATTTGTTTTAGCAGGTCTTCATCCGGTTCGCTTCCTAATTCTTGTTTTAAGCTAGTATAACGTGTTTCTAGGCGGGCTTTTTCTATTTCTTTTTGGTTTAGTTCATTTTTTTTGTTTTCTTCTTTTCTTCTGTTTTCTCCGCGTTGTTCTGCTAGTTTTCTAATGTTGGTTTCTAGATTTTCTCGTTTTTCAATAAGTTCTTTAGTAGCTATAGACACCTGTTTTTCTTCTTCCACTCTTTTTTCTAGTTCTTTTTGTGTGTTTTCTATTGTTTCTTCCATTTTTTTGATTGTTTCTTTGAGTGGTTTGTCATCTACTTTAATCAGTTCTTCAAGTTCTTTTGCTTTCTTTTCGAGCATTTCTTTCTGTGAGTTTACGTGTCCCAACTGTAAGTTTATTTCTGAAAGTTGATCTTTCAGGGTGTTTATTATGCGTTGTTGTTTTTCTAGGCGTTCAGAGAGTCTTTGTATTTCAGGAGATTCATTTTTCTGTTTGACTAGTTCTCTTTTCTTTTCTAGTGCATTGATTTCAGCATTTTTTTCTTTGAGCTGTTTTTCTTTTTCTATTAGAACATTTTTCAGTTCGTTTATTTCTTTTTCAACTTCTGTTAGTTTGGATGCTTTTTTCTCTTGGTGTTCTTTTGTTTCTGTTAATCGTTCTTCAATGTTTTTTGCTATGGCTTCTGTTTCTCTCAGTTCAAGTTCTATTGTAGCTTTATCTTTTAAGAATCTGTCAAGTTCTTCTTGTGCGTGCATATGTTCTAGCTGGTTGCGCTGGTTTTCAAGCATTTGCATGCTTTTTCCCAGGTCTTCCATGCGTTGCATTTCTTTAGCTATGTCCACTCCATGCTCAAAGCCACCTGTAAGCAAACCGCTCTGTTCTACTAGTTCTCCTTCTAGTGTAACTAGCCTAGCTTTATGGACAATATCTTTTATTGAATCAAGATTTCTTATGATTACAGTATCTCCAAAAACATAAGCAAAAGCAGGTTTTAGCTCGGAATCATATTTTACTAGGTTTAATAAAGAATCAATAGTTTTTGGGTGTTCAAGAACGTCTTTTTCAACTTCCTGTCCTCTTATCGAATCCAATGGAATAAATGTAGTCCTACCTAACTTTTTATTTTTTAGCCATTTGATTGCGTTAGTAGCAGTTTCAAGATTTTCTGTGATAACAAAATTAAGCATTGGTCCGCCAGCAGATTGAACTGCACCGGCATACTTAGATTCAAATTCACAAAGTTCGCCTATGCTGCCTACAATTCCCTTTAATTCTCCTTTTTTCCCTGCTGAGACCACAGCATTAGATGCTTTGTTGCCAGTCATTTGTTTGAGAGTAGTAAGTCTTGCTTCTAGTGAATGGTATTCTTTTCTTGTTTGTTCTAGTTTGGAATCAATGTTCTGTTTTTTATCTTTTATTCCATGAACCACGTTTTCTAGTTTAATGACTCGTTCTTCCAGTTTTTGTTTTTTAGTTTTATTTGATTTTATTCCATCAAGAAGAGATGTTAACCTCTTTTTTTCTTGTTTGTTCTTATCAATGCTTTTTTTTGTTTCTTTACTCTCTTCTGAAATGCTAAGTTTTTTTTGGCTTATGCGTTCCCTTGTTTGATCAACTGCTGCTTTTAATTCATAAAACTTTTTTCGTTCATTCTCTAAAGTAGTTGTAAAATCCTCTAATTGGGAAGTAGTTTCTCCAATAGATTCTGTTTTCATTCCTTTCATGAATCCATCAAAAATTGTTTGTTCTTCAGTAAGACGTTTTTCATAGGCTTTTTTGTCGCGCTCAAGCTTTTTAGCGCTGTTAGCTAGTTCACTGTTCTCTTTTTCTATTGATTCCAAGCTTTCTCTGTTAGTACTGATCTCTTTTTCGAGTTTTTCAAGTTCTTCTTGTTTCAACTTCTTTTTTTCTTGAGTCAACGCAATTTCATTTTTAGTGCGCTCAATACGCTTGTTTATTTCTATTTGTTCTGTGCCACCTTTTTCTTGAATTTCTTTATTCAATGCTTCTATCTTATTTTCCCAGTTTTTGATTTGAGCGTGTAACTCTTTATATCTCTCTATTATCCCTTCTAATGCCTTTTCCAGCAAAAGCTTGTTTTTCAGGCTTTCATCCAGTTTTGATTGTACTTCATCCAGTTCTTTGATAACCACTGCTTTGGCTAAAAAGTCTTTGCGTTCTTCATGCTTTCTGTAGCGTAACGCCTGGTCTCGTTCTTTTTTCAGTTCGTTCAAGTAGCCTGCTCTTTCGTAAAGTATGATGTTGGCTTCTTTCATTTTTTCTTCGACTTTTTCCAGTTCTTTCAAAGCCTTGCCTTTTTTATCATTATACTCGCTTATTCCAGAAATTTCATCTATTACTTCTCTTCTTTGCGTTGGACTCATATGAATAATCTCACTAACTTCACCTTGCATGATTATGTTGCGAGATTGAGGATTAATGTTCATTGAAGCTAGAAACTCTGTGATTTCACTCCTGGTGGTTCTTTTCTTATCTAGGCGGAATACTGAAGTGCCCTCTTGGTCGATAGTGCGAGAAATCTCATATTTTTGATCTTCGTTTTTTAGTTCTATTACTACTTCTCCACTTCCACTGTTGGACTTGTGATGCACTAAATCAGTTAAGCGTCCTGCACGAAGTGTTTTCATTGAAGGTGAGCCTAGTGCGAAGTTTATGGCATCGAGAACATTGCTTTTTCCTGATCCATTAGGTCCTACAATAGCAGTAAAACCTCCCACAAAGGGAATTATCGTGTTTCGGAACGATTTGAAGTCTTTGAGCTTGATCTTAGTGATCTTTCCCATCGAAAACCTTAGGAAACATAGACATAAAAACTTTCTCTTATTCTAAAAACAAACTCCACTAATTTCAATCTGTTCTAAGGGAGGCTGGATAACGCTTTTTTTATAATATGGACGATTCTAAGCGATTTATAGAGGGAGGAAAGGTGAATAAGCCCACCCAGCCAAAAGAAATCGAGGCAAACACCTTTCCCGAAGAATTCGAATTTGTTTGCGCTCCGAGTTACTCGAAGCAACAAGGTGAAAATTATGTAATGAAGTGGTATTTAAATGTTCCGAAAACAAGATTTTTGCATTAGATGCCGAAATTATTGAAAACAGAACGAAGTTTTTTTCTTCAATCGTCTAACTCACATCCTTTTATATCTCTTACTCGTATTTTATGATGGAGGTAATCTCGAGCCTCTTAAACCCAAATCAGAAGGGGGAATAGGCCCACCCAGCCAAAGGGGATTTTGAATTCCCCCTCCCCATATTTTCTTTTCATGCAAAACTATTTTATTTAAAACTAAGCAAAAGTTATGTGCGGACGCGTAGCCTAGTCTGGATAGGGCACTGGCCTCCTATTTGGCAACAAATCCTATGACTAACAATTCTCCTGAGCTTAACGCAATGAAGAAGTGAACAACCAAGGAGGTAGCCAGAGACCGAGGGTTCGAAAAGAAGGGGGTAAACCCCCTTTCTAAACCCCCCTTTGTTTGGGGTCGGATTTCCCTCCGCGTCCGTTAAAGGTGTTAATCGTGAAAAAAATCCTCTTGCTTACCCTTTTACTGTTCACAGGCTGCGTTACAACCATAGAAAAAAATGAATCTGCGCCAGTAAACCGTAGTGCGCCAAGCATGACAGCAGGAGACTCTGATTTAAGTGAACAAATTCTTGCTCTCTCAGAAGAAAACACTCAACTAAAACAACAAATGTACCAACTGAACCTATCGCTAGAACACTATCACACAGAACTGCTTGCATATCAAGAAATGTTTAGGGGAGCATGTACTTCAAACGGAAGCGTATTTCACGGACAAGCAAAACTAGATGCTCCCGCAGTCAAACAGCGCATAGAAAAAACAGGAAACTTTCCTTTTGTCACTCAACGCATCATCACTGAAGGACAAATGCTGACAATATCCGTAGAAACCACAGAAGGAAAAGGACGCGTACTCGTCGTAACAAATCCAAGAATGGGCACGATTTTTCAAGACGCAGCAAATACAGCAATAATCGTCGCAGAACACAAAACAGGAAAAAGCATTGGCGGAAGCGATGTAATCTTCAGTGTTAACGGTTCAGAAATCCTAGGAGTTGACGGACCAAGCGCAGGCGCGCTAATGACAACGCTGTTAATCGGTGCACTAGAAGGAAAATATTTGAACAATAGCGTCACTATGACTGGCACTATCTCCCAAAATGGCAACATAGGTCCAATAAGCGGCGTGGTTGAAAAAGCAGGAGCAGCTAAAGAAGCAGGAAAAACTCTGCTAGTTCTCTCAAAAAGTAATGACAAGCTCATCAAATGGGAAGAACAAACTGAACATCATGGTTCAATCACCTATGTGACTAAAGTGCCAGTAAAGATTAACACTAGTGAATACATAAAAGAAAACGTTGGTATTGAGGTTGTTTTCGTGGAAACAATTGCTGATGCAATACCCTACTTCATGGAGTGAATATATGGAACCTGACATGTTTGTGGTCCCTCAGAAAGCAGTAATACGAGAAAACAATAAATATCTTATTCTCAAACGCGCTCCCGATGCGCATGTATACCCTGGATACTGGGATTTTCCCGGAGGTAGGCTTGATCAGGGAGAAGAACCAAAAAAAGGTCTTGAGCGAGAAGTTTTCGAGGAAACCAGTTTAAAAATCAAGGTTAAAAACCCACTATTTGTGTTCTACGAGATGCTAAAGAAGCCAACTGTGTTCATAGTTCATGATTGTGAACGCCTTTCAGGCGAGCTCACTCTCAGTGAGGAACACACCGAATACAAATGGGCTACTCAAGAAGAAATCTTGGAAATGAAGATAGAAAATTTCCTAAACGCGTTCCTGAAATGCACTCAAGAGTAAACTATAAAAAAGGTCTTCATGCATAATTTACACTTCAGTGGGGTCGTGAGGTAACCTGGCATCCTAAGTGGCTCCAGGGCTTAAAAAGTGGTATACTGACCCGCAAGGGGATGACGACATTCTTGGAGCGAGGACACCACTGTATCCGAGAGGGAGTCTCAGGAAGAGACTCTTCGGAAATTCAAATCTCGGCGACCCCACCTAAACTTTTTAGAAAAAAGTTTACAAAAAACAAGCAAAAAACCCGAAAAGCTTTTTAAATGAAGTAACTCATAATAAGGAAGCACTCCTTTCTGGGTGGATTAAAATGGGAAGACGACCAGCAAGATGTTATAGAAGAATAGCGGGACGAGCATATACGAGAACCGCTAAAAGAGTAGTAAAGAAAGCCTTCATTAGAGGAGTCCCTAACCCTTTAGTAAGTCAGATGGACATGGGAACATCAGGCAAAAACTACAAGTATCAAGTAGTCCTAGTATCAGAAGGACCTGTCCAAGTACAGCACAATGCTCTAGAATCATGCAGAATTACAGTAAATAGAGTAATAGAAAAAGAAATAGGCAAAGAAAGCTATCACTTCCAAGTAAGAGTCTATCCACATCATGTGCTAAGAGAAAATGCAATCATTACTGGAGCAGGAGCAGACCGTCTGCAAACAGGAATGAAACACGCGTTCGGAAGACCAAAATCGCGCGCAGCTAGAGTCAAGCGAGGCCAAACCGTTTTCAGCATTAAAACTATCTCAAAGAAAAATGTTGAATCAGCATGCAAAGCATTCAAAAAGATCCGGTCAAAGCTGCCCATGAAAGTAAGCATTCAAACACGTGAGCTCTAGGCGTGATGATTATGGCAAAGTATCTAATTCAAC
>JAIOSL010000004.1 GCA_021107635.1 archaeon
ATAGCCATTTGCAAACAAGCAGGCATCAGAGTAATCATGATAACAGGAGACAACAAGATTACAGCAGAAGCCATTGCAGATGAGTTAGGCTTGGGAAAAGGTCTTTCATGCATAGGAAACGATATTGATAATGCAACAAATCCTGAACTACAAGACTTAGTAAAACATACTAGGATATTTGCGAGAGTCAGTCCTGCACACAAATACAGGATAGTACAAGCATTGCAAGCAAACGGCGAAGTCGTTGCAATGACAGGAGACGGAGTAAATGACGCTCCTGCACTCAAGCTAGCAGATATTGGCATAGCAATGGGAATCACGGGCACAGACGTAAGCAAAGAAGCCAGTGACATGATACTAAAAGATGACAATTTTGCAACAATAGTAGATGCTGTAGAAGAAGGAAGAAGAATATTCACAAACATAAAAAACTTCATCAAATACATGCTCTCCGCTAATTTCGATGAGATAATCGTTATAGGCGGAGCAACCTTACTAGGCTTTAATTTTTCACCACTAGCTCCAGTACAAATACTCTGGCTTAACCTTGCCACAGACGGCTTGCCCGCACTTGCACTGGGCAATGACCCTCCAGACCCCCAAGAAATGAAAAAATCTCCACGCCCAAAAGAACAAAGCGTCTTCCATGGAATGTGGAAATTTGCTCTCCTAGCAGGAATACTTGCAGCAATAGCAACCTGCTTCTCAATGTGGTATGCTTTAGACTTTACCACACAACTAAACGCAGTCCCGGAAAGCGCTATACCAATAGCAATGACAACAGCATTTACAGCTTCAGTCATGTTTGAACTGTTCTTCGTTTTCACCTGCAGACCCAAACACGTTTCACTATTCTCAAACAAAATGTTGATAATGGCAGTCTTAATCTCATTCATCCTTCAACTAGCAGTAATTTACACTCCAGCTCTACAACCATTATTCAAAACTGCTCCACTAGAACTTCACCATTGGATAGTAATCTTCTTAACATCCACGCTTGCATTCATACCCACTGCACTAAAACTCGACCAAGAATGAAACTTCATAGTGGTAAAAAAGACGAGTCTTTGAAAAGGTATATATAAGCCCAATTGCATAAAATAATAAGTCGATTTGCTGGCTGTTGGCGGTAATAGCAAGCATACTGGCAAGGGAGAAAGTATAAATGAGAGTACTCATGCTCGGTTGGGAGTTCCCCCCCTACGTATCGGGAGGGCTAGGTAGGCATTGTTATGAGCTTACCAGAGGCTTAGCAGGACAAGGAACTAAAATCTTATTCTTCATGCCAAAAAAAGGAACTAACGTTAACGTACCATGGGCAGAAATAGTAGGAATAAGCCCTAGAACAAATAAAAAACAACGCACAGGAAAAACAGACGCGCCAAGCGGCTGGAAAGAAGTAGATCAGCTCTCTCCTTATCCAATAGGACCATACAATGAAGGAAGAGCAATACAACTAAATCCTTATACATACATTGAACCAGCAGCGCCAACAGGTGAAAGACCAGCAGTCCAACCACAAGAATTTACAAAACTCGAAGAACCAAATTACGAAACAGAAAATTATCCCACTAACTTCTTTGAAGCAGTCATGACATACAACCAAAGCGTAGTACAAGAAGCAATGACACGCATAGACCAATTTGACGTAATACACGCACATGACTGGATTACAATGCCAGCAGCAGTAGAAATCAAAAAACGTACAGGCAAACCCCTCGTAGTAACAGTTCACAGCACTGAAAAAGACAGAACCGCCAACATTTACCCAATGGAATGGATAGTATCTATTGAACGTCATGGAGTCAAAAATGCAGATAGAGTCATAGCAGTAAGCAAAATGACCAAACAACAACTAATAGATGAACACCATGTGCCAGCAGACAAAATACACGTAGTCTACAATGCAGTAAACCCAGAAGAATACAAAGGAGAAAACCCAGAAAAACAAGAACACATCGTGCTTTTCGCAGGTAGACTAACCAGTCAAAAAGGACCTATTTTCTTCCTTAAAACAGCAAGAGAAGTACTCGACCACAGACCAGACATGAAAATAAAATTCATTGTCTGCGGAAAAGGAGACTTACTGCCAGGCCTGATAGAAGAAGCAGTACACATGGGACTAACCGGCAAAGTTACATTCACTGGATTCATACCAGACGACGAACTCGTCAAAATCTACAACAGCGCGGATGTCTACGTGCTGCCTTCAGTATCAGAACCATTTGGAATCACCGTCCTAGAAGCAATGTCAGCAAGAACACCGGTTATCGTCTCAAAAACCAGTGGCGTTTCCGAAGTCATCAAACACTGCTTTCGAGTTGATTTCTGGGACACAAATGAAATGGCCAACAAAATCATTTCGATACTCTCCCATGAACCCCTAAAAAAATGCATGACAGCAAACGCAGAACGCGAAGCAGACTTGTTCGATTGGAACGAAGTAGCCAAAAAAACAATTAAAGTGTACAGGGAGATGATGTAATGCCTTCAGTCTGCATGTATTTTGAAGTCCATCAACCAGTACGCATAAACAAATTCACAGTATTCTCTCAAACAAACAAACCATACGAAGACTACTTTGACTGGTCACGCAACCGCATGTACTTCAACCGCATAACCTCAAAATGCTACGCACCAACCAACGCACTAATGCTCTCACTAGTCGAACAACACGACTTTAAAATTACATATAGTCTCTCCGGCGTGTTCATGGAACAAGCCCAAAAATTCAACCCAGACCTAATGGAATCATTCCGCGCGCTCGCAGACACAGGCAAAGTTGAATTTCTTGATGAAACATATTATCACTCACTAGCAAGCCTCTTCAGTGAAGAAGAATTCAAAGAACAAGTAGAAAAAAACAGAGCTCTTAAAAAAGACCTGTTAGACTACAAAGCAACAATGTTCAGAAACACTGAAGCACTGTATTCCAATCAGATTGCATCCATGGTAGAAAAAATGGGCTATAAAGGCATGCTAGCAGAAGGATCTGAAAAAATCTTAGATTGGCGTTCACCCAATTACATCTACACTCCTCCCAATTCAAACCTAAAAGTACTCCTTCGCAACTACCGCCTTAGCGATGATATAGCTTTTAGATTTTCCAACCGAGATTGGGAGGGGTACCCTTTAACCGCAGATACTTATACATCATGGCTAGCAAACAATGATGGCCAAACCATAAACCTTTTCATGGACTACGAAACATTCGGAGAACACCAATGGGAAAGTACAGGAATCTTTAATTTCCTAAGACACCTCCCACAAGAAGCAAATAAATATGAAAATCTTTCATTCAAAACAGCAAGCGAAACAGCAGATTACCCAACAGTAGGCAATATTGACGTTCCCTGGGCAATGTCATGGGCAGACGTAGACCGTGATTTAAGTGCGTGGCTAGGTAATGAAATGCAACAAGACTGTTTCGATCGCATAAAAAGAATGGAAAAAATGGTTAAAGAAAATAAAAACCATGAAAACAAGCACATTTGGAGACTCCTACAAACTTCAGATCACTTATACTACCTTTGCACAAAATGGTGGGCAGATGGAGACGTACACAAATATTTTAATCCATATGACAGTCCATATGACGCATTCATAAATTATGCCAACGTCCTCACAGATTTCGAGAAAAAACTAATAGCTGAAAAAAATGAACTGGATCTATCGGCCCCAAGAGAACCCTGACTGGGGATACGCAAGAAACCTCCAAGCAGTACTTAAAAACTCTAGTGGAACCTGGAGCCAATCCATTTACTCCACAGAACTTAATGGATTCATCGCACCTAACCGAGACTGTCCCTATCAAGGCCTTACCGCACTAGTAAACAAAGAAAATTGGAAATTCTTGGATGCACTTTTCATAAAAGCATTAGATGTATCCAATGAAATACCGTTAACTCCCAGAAAAGTATCTCTTGCACCATGGAAAGCAGAATACTATTATGGCAATGGTACAGAACAATTACTTGTCAAATATTCTCTTCAAAACACCCAAGAATTGACAGCTAAAGTTCAAATCAAAGTCTCAAAACCAGTAACCCTACTAATAAAACCATTAATAGACATACGACCAGTAAACGAACAAAGTCAAAAAATCAAAACAGAAAAAGGGAAAAACTTTCTCATCAGCACAAGCAACGAAAAAAGCATCATGCTTGAACTAGACGGCAACACAAACATACTTGAAGAACCAACACGCTGGTGGTACAAACTAGGCAATGGATTCCGTGAAAACACCAGTAAAGGAATAACATTCAAAGGAAACGCAAAACATCCTATGATTACCGGTCAACTACAAGCATACGGAGAAGAATTCACACTAAGGATTGCTTGTGATAAACAATACCAAGTAAGAGAAACCATGCTAAAAGCAAGAAAAAGCAAATCTACTCACGCCCTTCCAAAACTTCCAGCAAGCCTTGGAAACACTAAACTTGACAATGCATTAAAAGCCAGGCTTTACTGCCTCCAAAACTTTGACCTGCCAGTAAATAACGTCCTGGCACCTTCAGCAGGAGACTACTGGTTCAAACAAGTATACTTTAGAGATGCATTTGAAGGACTTTACAACAACCTCAGACTCATCCTAAAAACAAGAGGAAAAGACTACGTTAAAAACGTGCTAGAGTATGCCATGTCCCTACAGAACAGTCAAGGTTTGATTCCTAATTATCCAAACAACTACAACAGCTGCGATGCCACAACACTTTGTTTTACCCTAGCAGGAGAATACGTTAAAGAAACCCATGACAGAGCATTTGCACTGAAAGCACTAAAAAGCTTAGAAAAAGCAATTCATGGATTCACCAACGCAACACCAGCACCTAACGGAAACCCCTCACTAACAGAAGAAAAACTATTAATGTGTTCTCCCTGGCACTCTTGGACAGACGCAAAAGGCACATTTACAATCAAAGGAACCGAATTACATGACATACCCTACAGGATACCCAACTCATGGATACACTACTACTGGAAAAAAGGAAAAAGCATTCACAAAGAAACCCTCTTCTCTGACCACCTGCTTCCAGAAATTAACGCACAATGGATCAGAATGCTCGAATCAGCCAAACTAATGGCAAAACAAACTCTCTCAGAAGACTGGTTTGACATGCTTGAACCAGCAAAAATAGCATTCTTAGACACTTTCTGGGAAAATGACTTCATAATCAACATAGCAAGAAACGAAAACCGAGACCGTACACTAACCTCAATGGGCGTAGTTTCCGCAGTTCTGCTAGAAGAATTTATGGGAAGAAAACGCCTGAAAAAAATGAGAGACTGTGTTGAACAACTCATAGTATACAGAAAAGACCAACCATTCGGAATGCTAGTCAAAATAGCAGAAGAACGAAGATGCTACCACGACAGACAATACCACGAAGCAGTAATCTGGCCAAGAGACACCCCATACCTAGTCAAATACCTTCTTTTAATAGGAGAAAAAAAGACTGCAAGAAAACTTTTAGAAAATCAGTTAGACCATCAAATGACAGAAGGAGCCATATTCTACAACCAAGAACTATTCTCCCTGCCAGAAGGAACAAACCCGTACACTAAAGGCAGTAAAGAACCCATACCAGTAAAAAATCCAATTCAATACTGGTCACAGTTTGTCGAACCATTCCAATGGGCGTTTACTTAAGAGCAAGCTCATGAGCCTCCCAATAATTCTTAATTAACTCATTCCAATCAGCTAAAAGCGCTAAACGTTTAGCCTCAATCTTATTCTCAATGCGCTCCTTTTTAGTAAACTTAGTATACTTATACATTAAATCAGACAATTCCTTAACGCTCGCAGCATGACTCCTACCCTCACGCTTCATCACAAAAAGACCTTTTTTACCATCAGACTGATCTAAAATAAACTTACCATACCCAGTCATATCAGAAGTAACAGCAGAAACACCACACGCAGCTGTCTCCAATGGAGTATAACCCCAAGGATCATAAAATGAAGGAAACACCCCAAAATGCGAACCCATGATAGCTTCATAATAAGATAGACTCAACAAACCATCCGCCGGGCTAAGATACGCAGGATAAAACACTACATGCACTTTATCTCCTGGCTGATTCTCCAAACCATTCTGTCTTAAAACCTTGACAATATAATTATCATCATAAACCATAAACGCACTGAGCGGTGCCTTTCCTCGCTTTTTGAAACTTTGAATATCTTTTTTAGCTTCATACAGGAAAGCATCATCAAGCAATCCATGGCTTTTTGGAATTCTAGTATTAACTATTTCCGCTAACAATTTTTTTCCTATTTTTTTGGAAGCATCATCCACGTCATTCTTAATCTCTTGATACAAAGTAATACTCTGCAAAAGATTCACAGGAACACCTGTAACAGCATCAGGAACAAAAATGAAAGCAAAAACATCCTTTTTTGAGTTAACTTTCTTCATTTTTTTGTTCAGCAACCCAAGAGATTCAATATACAAATCCAAACCTTTAGCATTAAACTCATTTCTTCCTGAAATAAAGAATATAAGAGCATCTTTCATGTTAATCTTGTTTGAACCAGCATAAGGAAAAAAGTATGGAATGAGAAAATCCTTGATGTCATCTCTATACTTCACATGTTTTATCGAAAATTCTTCTACTGAAGGGAACGAATCAAAATTCAAACCATTCAAAACAAGCACATCAGGTTTTCTGCCCAAAAGCTTTTTTGCCTCAATGCCAGTTGTTTCACTTACTGTTGAAAATACATCAGCATGCGTGGCTGTAGCTTTTTCTAACAAATGCTTTGCTTGCACACCCATCTCCAAAGCAGTCTCATCTGGATGACGAATATCCTTGATTTCAATATTAGAAGCAGCTGCTGCACGACCTAACACAGTAGCATGAGTAGTAAATACAGTACCAACCTTTACTTTACTGGACTTTAAGTGTAACAAACCTGCTCCAGCAATCCATTCATGAAAATGACCAATCATTTTACTCTTATAAGTCTTGTACAATTCTTCCATCACTCTGCCTGCACACCAAGACCAGACCACAGGCTCATCAAAATCATATCCTGAACCCCAAGAATCAACTTGATACTCTTCCCAAAGCCAAGTTTTCAAATCATTAGCCTTATACATTAAATCATAATAATCTATAAGAATCGTTCTAGGCTTCCCCCTAACCAGCCACTTACCATAATGACATTTGATTCCTTCTTTCTCCAAGTTTTTGAAAACCGTTCGAGTTTTAGAACTAGGCTTACGCACATGAAACTCAGTTGCAGCACTGTTAGGATTGAAAGGCCCTATCAGAGTGTAACCATCCTTATAATAAGAAGACATTTTATCTGCTTTAGAACGTAAAACAGTGTATATTCCGCCAATCTTGTTTGCTGCCTCAAAAGATACCTCAAAAACATAATCCGGTTTCAATGAACTCACCATAAGGATAAATAAACTGGTTTGATTAATAAATGTTATGTACAATGAGATAGTGAAACAATTCGGACGCGAAATAATTATTGCCGCAGGCAGAAGCAACAGACCAAAACTAATCACAAAACCCCTAAGCAATTGCCCATTCTGTCCTGGTAACGAACACATGACACCCCCAGAAACAGGAAGAATAGAACAAAATGGAAACTGGACACTACGATCATTTGAAAACAAATACCCCGTATTATCTCCATCATTTCCAAAAGCATACGGAAAACATGAAGTCATAGTAGAAACACATGAACACCAAGGATTCCTACAAAACACAGACACTGAACAATACTTAAATTTCTGTTTTCAACGAATGGACGCACTAAAAGATGAAAAAATCAAGTACGTACTGTTATTCAAAAATCATGGAATAAACGCAGGCGCGTCCATTGCACATGAACACTCCCAAATAATAGCGTTACCAGAAATACCTCCAACGATAACAACCGAACTAAAACAATTCAAAAAAGAAAATCCACTGGAAAAACCAAAAAACGTAGTATTTGAAAATGATTCTACTTTTTGCATGGCTTCACCAGTACCACGTTATCCCTACGAACTTTGGATAGCACCAAAAGAAAAAGTTTCAACCGGCCTGAATGAACACCAAACAAAAGATTTTGCTGAAACACTAAAAGTCGCACTCACTAAATTACACACACTACTTGAAAATCCAGACTACTGCTTTTTCTATCATTATTATCCAAAAGAAACAGAATTTCACCTACATCTAGAAATCATTCCCAGAATAAGCAGATGGGCCGGATTAGAATTTGGAAGTGGAATAATAGTTAACTCTATCGCTCCTAACGTCGTAGTAGAAGAGCTATCAAAAATTTAAAGTTATTTCTTTCCAACCAACGCTCTTCTTAACGATTGTTTGATAGACTTTCTAGACTTTTTTTTAGAAGTAAACTTTTTGATTACTTTCTTTTTAGGCTTGAAACACTTCAAGAGAGACCTTCTTAATTCTCTTCCAGTCAAACACTTGCTCTTAACTCCCCAAAATGCATCAGCAACATTCTTATTGCTCAAAACTACTTCAAGCCAAGCACTGAAATCATTCTTGTCCTCTCTCAAATGAAACTCCAAACTTGTATCAGAAACTTCCTTGATTCCCTTCTTAAACTCTCTAACATCATGAGCAACAAAACCAACACTTCCATTCCAATCACTAAACCAAAAAGCCTGACCGTCATCAACACAAACATTTCTAGCTACCATTTCAAAATCACCTGCGTTATTTACAATTAAAAAAAGAAACCGAGTAATTTAAGCTTTCCGGTAAGCCCGGCGTTTTAACAACCCCTCAGTGAGTACTAAACTAAAGAGTAGTTTTAAATAGCTTGGACGGGTAACCTTTTTAGGGGAAAACCATGAATGTACCACTAATACTTGTAAACTATAAGACCTACAGCCAAGGCATTGGCGACGCAGGACTCAAACTTGCTAAACTGATGGAAGAAACCAATAAAGCTTACGCAATCGCACCTCAATTCACAGACCTAAAACTACTAGCAAGCAACATCAAACTACCAGTATACGCACAACATATTGATCCAATCCAACCAGGTTCACACACAGGACACATACTAGCAGAAAGCATTGAATCAACAGGAGCAATTGGCACCCTATTGAACCATTCAGAACATAGAATACCACTAAAAGACATAGAAGCAGGAATCAAAATCGCAGACCAACATGGACTAGAAACAATAGTTTGCGTTAAAGACGTCAACGAAGCAGTACTAGCAGCCAAACTTGAACCTGATGCCATTGCAATAGAACCTCCAGAACTGATTGGTTCAGGCGTGTCCGTCTCAACCACAAAACCAGAACTACTAGAAGACGCAATAAGCAAAATAGATAGCGTACCGTTACTCTGTGGAGCAGGAATCACAAACTCAGGAGACATCAAAAAAGCTCTAGAGATTGGTATGAAAGGTGTTTTGCTAGCCTCTGGAATAGTAAAAGCACAAGATCCAGCAAGAGTAATAGAAGAAATAGCAACAGGAGTCTAAATGCTTGCAGCAATAGGAGACATTACAGTCGACGCTATAACCCAGCCTAGAGACCTAATAAAAATAGAACTAGAACAAACCACAGACATTAACTTCAGAATAGGCGGCCAAACAGCAAACTTCGCAAGGTTTAGCTCCCGCTTAGGCACTAAAACTGTTTTATTCGGAAGAGTAGGAAAAGACTTTCCCGGAAACTGGATACTAAAAGAACTGAAAAAACAAAACGTTCAATGCAAAGTAAAACAAGGAAAAAAAACAGCAATAACCATTGCCCTAGTACAACAAGGAAAACGCGCTTTCTTGAACGACCCAGGAGAAAACAACCTACTCTCAAAAAAAGACATTAACATGACCACACTGAAAAAAGCAGAACACGTACACATAGGCGGCTTCTGGTTCATGGAAAAACTCTGGAAAGACTTACCATCAATACTCAAAAAAACAAAATCCAACTCACTAAGCATCGGCTGGGACCCAAAAGGATGGACACCCCAACGAAAAAGAGCACTCTGGAAAACACTTGAAAACGTAGACACCCTGCTTTTAAACGAACGTGAACTGCTCGAACTCACTGGAATAAAACACTTTGAAAAAGCAAGCAAAAGCATCCCCTGTGACCTACTCATGCACAGAGGAAGCAAAGGATGCTACCTAAAAATGCCAGGCATTTCACTCAGAACACCAGCAAAAAAAATAAAAACGCGCAATCCAGTAGGCTCTGGAGACGCACTAGACGCAGCATTCATCTACTGGAGAATGAAAGGCGCGACTCCAGAAAAATCAGTTAAGAAAGCAACAGATTTTGCAGCTAAGCACTTACTCTCTTCCACTTAGTACCTTCAGGCATATCATCTAGCAAGATACCACGCTTCTTTAGTTCTTCTCTAAGCTCATCAGCATGAGCCCAATCCTTGTTTACTCTTGCTTGTTCACGTTCTTTAATCAAAGAAGATTCCTCAGCAGACAAAACAGATTCTTCCTCTTTCTCAAACAATCCAAGCACACTTAACAATTCAACCAACACTCTGCGAGCTTTAATCAGAGACGCACGGCTTTTGCCGTCATACTTGAATATGTCAGAAGCAAGCGAATGCACTGTCTTCAAGGCTTTAGGCGCGTTAAAATCATCATCCATTGCATCCAAAAACTCTTTCTTGCGCGTTTCCAACGCCTTGATGAATTCGAGGTCTTCCGGGCGTTCTTCTGCGTTTTCAATCTTGAACTCCAGTGTTTCCAAAGCATTCTTCAGTTTTTTGTAGCCTTGAGATGCATTCTGCATTGATTGCTCAGTATAATTAAGTTTATCTCGATAATGTGTGGATAAGAACAGATAACGAAGTTCGTCTCCACAGTATTTTGCCAGTAAGTCAGTAAGAGTAAAGTAGTTTCCTTTGCTCTTACTCATTTTCGCTCCGTCCACGAGCAAGTGTTCTCCATGCAGCCAATAATGCACAAACGGCTTTCCGCTAGCGGCCTCGCTCTGTGCTATCTCATTCTCATGATGAGGGAATATTAAGTCAACTCCACCCACATGAATGTCAATAGTTTCACCAAGCGCGCTTTTGCTCATGCAAGAGCATTCAATATGCCAGCCTGGCCGGCCTTTGCCCCAGGGACTGTCAAAGCATATTTCAGGTCTTTTTAACTCTTCTTCACTGCTTTTCTTCCAGAGTGCGAAATCACTTGGATTTTCTTTATCGTATTCGTCCACAGCAACAGTCGCTCCTGTTTTCATTTGCGATAGGTCGACACCTGAAAGTTTCCCATAGCCCGAAAACTTGGAAATGTCATAGTAGACTGCATCTTTTCTATCATAAGCAAATCCTTTGTCAACTAGTGTTTGGATTAACGCTATCATTTCAGGAATGGTTTCAGTAGCTCTTGGATATAGCATAGCACGTTTAATGTTCAGCGCGTCCAAGCCATCAAAAAAGACTTTTTCGTATTTGCGAGTGAACTTTTTGAGTGTCATGCTTTGCTCGGCAGAACGTTTGATTGTTTTATCGTCGATGTCTGTGATGTTCATTACTAGCTTGACATCAAAACCTTTGTATGATAGGTAACGATGGATGATGTCTGTGGTCAAAAAAGTACGGTAGTTGCCAATGTGAGGCAAATCGTACACCGTAGGGCCACAAGAATACATTAAGACTTTTCCTTTGCATAATGGAACAAATTCTTGTTTTTTTCTTCCGAGCGTGTTGTATACTTTCAAGACCATGAGAGACTTTTGGATGTGAAACTATAAAAATATGTTTTTATAGCCTGAAAACCTAGTTAAATCAATGGATGTTATTAGGAACTCAGAAGGAAAATGGATAGAAGGAAAAGGAAAACTGAGTTACAGAAAAAAAGTGCGTATGGATAACATTCCAGCCGCAATCAACTTGATACAAGATGTCATCCTGTTTCCTGGTGAAAAAATACTGCCACATATGCATAAACATACTGCCGAAATATTTTACATAACAAAAGGCAAAACAAAGATGAACGTTAGTGGAAATCTACTTGAACTTGGTCCAAAAGACATGGTTTTCATTGAGGTGGGTGAAGAACATAGTTTTAGTAAGGAATCGGACAAAAACCTTGAGATGATAGTATTCAAAATCAATTTTAAAAAGGACGATGCACTCTTGTATGAGTAACTAATTGTTTGAACAGACGCGAAAAACTTGAGCACATTCCACTAGCCAAAAAAACAGCACAGTGAAAACCCAAAAAGTTTTAAGTATGCAACTCGAAAATGATTGCAGGGAAGTGACAAAATGATTACTGGACTTGAAGGGATACTTGGAAGCACGCCAACACTAATAGGAATGGCAATAGCTGTGTTCGTACTGATAGTTTTTGCTGAGTACGGCAAAGTACGCAAAAAAGCAGAACGCGGCTTCGGACTGTTTGCAGCAGGCGGAATGATGTTCTTTCTTGCAGCAACGTTTAACCTAGAAGTGTTAAGCATAATATCAAACCAAGGCGCATTGTATGGACAGTATCTGTTCCAGGCATTCGGCTTGATTTTTGTTTTTGTTGGTACGATATGGGCTTCTGTTGACTTGAGCAAAGTCAAAAAATGAAGCTTCTTTTCTTTTTTACCGAAACATTTAAAAGTTAAAGTGGGTTATTCTTCCGCAAGGTGAAAAAAACATGGTTACATTATCTATCGGAGGACCACTGGATATTGCTTTAGTGATATTCCTTTTCATAGTTTTAGTGAAGTACACAGACATGGAAAAAAGAAACCCCTGGTCTCTTACTCTTATGTCGTTAGGTGCATTTCTTTATTTGATAACGTCACTGTTCACTTCATTAAATATTTGGACTCTTCTTGGAACTACGTTAAAAACAGATATGTTTGGTACTCTAACTCAGTGGGTTGGAGGAATAATGGAGATTGGCGCTTTTGCAGCTGCATCAATAGGTCTAATTCTATTTGTTGCCAGTCCATTTATGAACAAAAAACTTGCTCCAAAATCAAAACCTCAGCCAACAGAATACAAAACCTCGTTGATCCCTAAGAAAGGTGAGATAGCAGATGATGCATTCAAAGATATGTAACAAGAAAGACGTCTCTAAGAGCTATTTAAAGTTTGCTGCGTGAAAACCCGTTCACAGAGCTCATTTTCGCGAAAACTAGGTATTGCTCCTTATGTAGCCAAAAAACAACAAAAGCTTTAAATATGTGGTCACCTATTATATATGTGTGTTTATTGAAATCCGAGAAAGTGGGAAAAGAAAAAAGTACTACCTTGTACATTCCTTCCGCTCTGGCGGTAAAGTAAAGAAAATCAGGAGATACCTCGGCGCAAACCTCAGTAAAAAAGAGCTTGAGGTCAAACGAACTATCGCGGAAAAACAGGTATTAAACCGTATCAAGGCTTACAAAGCAATAAAAGATCCGCTAATCAGCATGCTTTCTGAAGATGAACTTAAACAGTTAGAAGAGCTTGAGGCAAAGGAGAAATTCAAGGTTTTTCACTTGTCAGACGAAGACTGGATGAAGTTCGCAGAATTATTCACATACAACACAAACGCGATCGAGGGTTCCAAAATAGACCAAAAAGATGCTGTCCAGATACTGGAAGATGGAAAATGGCCGGACAAGCCAAAGGGTGATATAGCAGAGACCTATGGCGTCGCAGAAGCAGTAAACTACATACGAAAAACAAAAACACACATAAGTCTGGAACTGATCAAGGAACTGCACAAAATCGTGTTCAAAAACTCGAAATTATTTGCAGGAGATTTCCGGGGAGAAGGAGTTGAAGTCGCAGTAGTTGACAGTCTTGGACAGATTGTTCACCGAGGTGCGCCTTCAGAAAAAGTATCGGAACTGCTCAAGGAACTTGTTGAGTGGTACAAGAAACACAAAAAAAAGTATCCTCCTCTGGTTCTTGCTGCAGTTATGCATAATCAGTTCGAAAATATCCACCCCTTTCAGGATGGGAATGGACGGGTTGGCAGACTCCTCCTGAACAATATCTTACTGAAGCATGGACTTCCACCGGTCAACATTGAGTTCAGCAGGAGAAGAGAGTATTATGCGTCATTAAGATCTTATGAGACAGAACACAATCTCCGGCCTACAATAGAACTGCTCCTTTCGGAATATAGAAAACTTAGGAAAGACCTGAAGAAAAGGTGACCACCCTTTTGGGTTTTGTGGTCACCCAAGAGAGAGGAAGGTAATGGCTTTCGGATTCTAAGACCAATACACCAACTTTTTATTGAACACTTCCGCTCAGAGTGATGCTCTAAGAGCTGTTTAAAGTTTGCTGCGTGAACAAATTAGGTTTATTGTTGGTTTGGGTCTTGCTGGTTTGGTGGATAATCTGAAACATCTGGATGTCTTGGTGAAGGTTGCTGAGGAGGTGATTGCTGTGAGTGAGAATGAGTTGGTTGTTGTGATGGTTGAAGTGGTGTAGCTGGTAGGGGAGTTTCTGGAGGTTTTGACGGTTTTTTCATCCAAAGGCTAAGCAATGCAATTAGCATGATTAATGCTGCTAAAAGCAGTATGGATCCTGCACCTGCTCTTATCCAAAGAAACGCTGGAGCGAATTCAGTAGGAAAGACTAGTGGTGAGAATTGGCAGTCTTGACAATTGCCTAACAACTCTTCTTCTGCAATACACATATCATCATTTATACAAACAGGAACATACACACAATCCACACAGTCCAATTTTTTCTCTTCTTCAGAACAAAAACCATCATCCACACAAACCGGTTCTTCTATCGGAATAGCACTATCATTTGTTGCGTTTGGAGGAGTAGAACTTTGATTAGTGCTATTAGATATATTCACAGGCTCAACAGGCGGTATCCAATCTCCACCATCGTCTCCGCCGTTGCTTGGTGGGCAGTCAGCAGGACAGTTTGCTTCAGTCTCACCAGATTCACAAACGTCATTACCACACACTGTGGTTGGAGGACAATCAGCAAGACAGTTGTTTGAATTTTCTCCTTGCTCGCAAATGTTATTTCCGCAAACGATATCTGGCGGTTCTGAACCCAGATATAGAGCTTTTATTTTTTCGCTTGAGAGAAGCCAAAAGCTTTCCAACGCATTTCCTGATGAAAAAACCCAGTCTGTTTGCAATGGCTCTCCGTTAACGCTTACTATTGGTTCTGTAACCCAGACATTCAATTCTGGTGGACTTGAAGACCCGCCCCTAAATTCGTCTGCACGCATTCTGAGTATTAGCGTGATTTGTTTATTTGGAGTAAAGTGTTGGGAAAGGGTTGAGTAGGGGATAGTTATTTCTTGTATACCTTCGTTTCCGGCTATGGAATCCCACCAGAAAGTGTGGTTTTCTTTCATCCACAGGCAGTCTAGGAATTCGCTGACACACGTGAAATTTTGCTGGAATTCATCATTTTTTATTACAATTTCTTTCATCCATCTTCGGTATTGGGTGTTGCTTGTGAAGTCGTCTTTTATTTTGAATGTAATGTTGGCATCGGATACTGTTTCCGGGAGAATAAAATTAGTTTCTATTCCATGGTAGAAGCCTGCTTCATACGCTATTTTACGAGGATACTTGAACTTGTGGTCGAAATCTGGGTCGTTGTTTTCAGGCTCGTCGAAAATGCCGCTGGAATAGTCTAGGTAGTAGGCGAGGAGCATGGAGTTCCATGGAACAACTCCGTCGCTGTGGTCAATGCATATTGGTGGAAGCGTGTCAAGGTATTGTTCGGAAGGGAAAATGGGTTCTTTCCAGGGTTCTGCTCCATAAAAGTGTCCAATTACTGTCTTATCTTGACCTACTCTTTCTTTGGCTGTTTCCAAGATTTTTTCGAGTACTTCATTTTCAGGATTTACTAGATCGAACTGGTTGTTCCAAAATATTGCTCCATCAGTCCTGTCATAATATCCACCCATCCACTCAAAATAGTCGGTGATTATGTAACAATCATCTTTGGTGATACTCCATTCCAAGTCGACTTCCTGACTATTCACAAAAAGCTTGGGCAAAACAAACCAGGTTAGATAGCAGGAATAGCCGGGCATGTGAAACATGTAGGTTATGTTAGTGTTTGACAAGTCATAACCAGTCAAATCTATCTCTTCTATGCTTGGTCCTTCCAAAAAGCTTTCGAACTTGTTTTCATCGTTAACAAAAACTTTCTGTGCATAACAAGTGGATTCGTGGCCGCTTGTTATAAGTTCGAAATAGGCGTTATCAACGTTTCCGGAGTAGTCTATTTGAGCTGTAAAGTTGGCTGAAGTTTCGTGGGTGCATCGATTGTCTAAATCTTGAGTGATTCTGAATTCAGATAGGCCACGAGGAATGTAGATTCCTGGAAGAAATTGAAAATTGGGGTTAACCCGGTTCTTTTCCTGGTTAATGTATTGTATGTAATCCAAAGAAAATCCAGGATTTTCTCCGCATGTTGCTCCGCATTCGAAATCATCTATAAAAACGCCTTTCAGTGAAGGATGTTCAAGAGAGAGGTTTGCTAATGCTTTCGTCCAATCAGCATAGTTCCTGCAGTATGGAAGTGGAAGAACACACGTGTAATGCTCACAGAACCCACAGGGCCCTGCTCCTCTATTTCTTGCGTCGGGCAGGAAAAAGAATACCATGATGCCATTCTGGTCTGCTTTGGGCAAGATTTGTAATAGGTCGTTCCATTGTTGATCGTAACCGCTCCTCAAGAAGAGTGCGTTTGAACCGACTAGTTCCATTGCTGCGAATGTTTTTTCTGTGTCAGTGTATCCTTCACTGTCTCTTAAAACAAGGTCAGTAGCTTTTGGATATTCTTCGAAAGCTTGTTTGTTTAAAATCTTGACGGTGATTGAAACATTGCTTGTTTTTCCGTAAGGGTTGACTATCGAAAAGTCAATGGGATATTCGCCAGTTTGAGGGAAGTTGAAAGTGCAGTCGAGACCGTTGCATTCGATTCGGTCGTCTGTTTCTTGGATTGAATAGCTTGAATTTTCGCTTGCTTCTATGTATCCGTCGGTTTTGTTGAATCCAAAAAGGAATGAAAGCCCGTAATTCCAATTGAATTCTTTCCCTGTGAACCCTCCGACGTCAAACGAAGCGTTTTCGACGATTTTTGGTGGCATGTTTAAGTATACCCAGCGCCTTTCTGTTGCTTCAGAGTTGTTCGATGCGTCGAGTGCATAGACTTTGAATGAATAGTTTCCTGCCAGGTTTGTCTTGTTCTTGTAGCGGCCTGTCATGGTTTCATTAATTCCATTCCACTCGAGAAAGAGTCTATCTGGAAAAGGAGTGACTGTGACATTTATGTATGCCCCGGATTGGTTGAGAAGCTCGTTGTTAGGGGTTGGCTCGATGAACATTGGTGCGGCTACCACAGTGTTCAAGAACAGTAGTAAAACCAAGAAGCTGGCTTTCATGGTTGACTATTCTCACTTCTCGCTTAAAAGAGTTAGGCTGAGTGCAGGGGAAGCAACTTAAGCTCAGAGCTGAGTGCTTGACCAACGGTTTTATTGCACACTCTCGCTCAGAGTGAAGCTCGAAGAACTATATAAACCTTGTTATGGAGAGAGTCTAATCACCAGGTTTCTGCACTAATGCTACTTTTGAATGGTTTTTTATACTTGTTTTGTTTTTTTGTTAGTAAGTGATTTCATGAGACAAGTGTTAATCCTGGGCTTTTTGTTTTTGTTGGTTCCAGTAATGGCAACTGATTTTTATGTTTCTAATGCGGGGAATGACAATGCTTTGGGTACCGGCGCTGCTGAGGCTTGGCAGACTATTGGAAAAGTCAATTCTGCTTTGCAGGACGGCACTATCCAGCAAGGCGATGACATATACTTTAACAGGGGGGATGTTTTTGATGATGGTTACATGCTCTTGAGGCTAGGCGGGATTTCTTCAAACAGAATGACTATTGGTGCTTATGGTTCAGGAGCGAAACCGGTTATCAATGGAACTGAGTATGGAATATGGTTTAACGAAGATAATACTGATTTTGTAACTGTTCAAGACTTGATGTTTTCTCATACCTCCCATAATGCTTTGACTCAAACCAATGATATGCAGAACATAACCATTCATAACGTTGATGTCCAGGATTGTGGTTGGACTGCCATGTTTTTTGATAGTACTATCGGGCTCACAATTGAGGATTGTACTATAGACCGTTGTGATAATGGCGGAGTCATCATATATGGCAATCCCTCTAACAGAGCTTCTTACACCCGTGTTATCAATTGTACCGTGAACAACACTGGTTTGGGTACGGGAGCGGGAGATAGTTTTCATGTTCATAGCGATGATTCTGGAAACGAGGCGGGTGATTTTCACTTGTTTCAAGACTGCAAAAGCGATAATGCCGGAGAAGATGGTTTTGATTTACATAGTGGAGGAAACATTATACTGAAAAACTGTGAGATAAGGGGAAGCAATCATGTCGGAATAAATGTAGGTAAGGATCGTACTAATCTGACAATTGATGGTTGTTATGTTAAGAATCTTGATCCAGTCGCAATTAATCTAGGCGGCTCGAATAATGTCATAATAAGGAATACAAGAGTTTTTAATAACAATAAACAGGCTCTTGGATTCGCACCTGATACGCCTGGAGAAATCGTGAACAAAAACAAGATCTACAACAATGTGTTCATCTACCCGAACGGTGCTCCAGGCATGGGTAATGGCATTGTTGATATGAGTTATGAACGTTATTCTTACACAGACATTAAAAACAATATTTTTGCCACGATGGGCACAACTAACCCTCAAAAAACATTCAGAATATTATCCGGAAGCATCTCCGGAATATCCAATAAAGTCTCTTTCAAGCACAACATCTGGTGGCATGGAAGTGGTAGTGATTATCACAAATGGTATAACGGAAGCCAACTAGTGAACTTTGATTATTGGGAATCATATTATTCCACAGATCAATTTGTTGAACCCGGACTCAAAGACCCTGAAAACGAAGATTTCACTCTTCAAGAGGGTAGTCCTGCGATAGATGCGGGTGATTGGCTTACTTTGACTGTTGGAGGAGAATCTGGAAGTATTATACCTGTAGAGGATGCCGGTTATTTCACAGACGGGTATGGCTTGATTGAAGGGGATGAGATACGGGTGGGAGAAAACACTGTAACAGTTATTGGTGTCAATTATGACACTGATGCCCTGGAAATTGATGAAAGCATAAGCTGGAGCGATGGCACGCCGGTGAGCTTGGTTTATGAAGGCTCTGCTCCAGATATCGGTGCTTTTGAATCCAGTTATGGGAGTGTGAACAATCCCGAAGAAACAGGCGTTTTCTATATTGCTAACAACGGCGATGATTCCTGGAGGGGTAACGTTACTAACGGGGATTTCAATCCTCTGGGTTGTGAGGATGATGGTGATTCAAGCGATTGCACTAACGGTCCTTGGCAATCCATTTCAAAGGTGGTTATGGCTCTGGGAGACGGAACAGTACAAGAGGAGGATAGTGTATATTTCAATCGGGGCGAAACCTTCACCTCAACAGAGCCCTTCGTCTTTTCAGGAGAAATAACCATAGGGACTTACGGAAGTGGTGACAAGCCTGTTTTAAGGGTAACAGGTTAATCAGACTCATAGTTCTTCTACTATTCAAATTAGGTTTTGGTTTTCATTCGCACCAACTCCTATATGAAAGTGTTTTTAACCGTTGGTGCTGACTTCGGCACTATTATGCGGGGGTGAACTCAGCTTTAGGCTGAGTGCAGGGGAAGGGAATCGAACCCTCGAAGGCACTAAGCCAATGGATATCCCAGGTCAACCAGGTGGTTGACGAACGTTTTCGTGAACCTTTTTTGAAAAGGCTCTCCCCTTGAGTCCATCCCGTTTGACCGCTTCGGTACCCCTGCGTATTCTTTAATTTTATCAAACCATGTTAAAAAGTGTTTTGGAAAACCTTAAAAAAACTCCCGCTCAAACTTTAATACAATGAATAAAGACTTGATGAAACTCATAGACAGATACCCAGTATACCTTGAGATACTAGGGAAAAATACAGAAAAATACAGAAAGACATTAGAACACGTGATAAGCTACTTTTATGAATCATATGGAGGCTTCCCAGTTGAAGCAATGGAACCAGTGAAAATCATTGCAGTAGCACAAGGAAAAACAGACTCGATAGATAATATGTTCAAACTACTCGAAAAACCCCAGAGTCAACAAGCAGAAATGCTAACAAAAGTGTTAAATCAACATGAAAAATACAGAACAGCATTTCTTGTTAACACAGGAGCCAATATCGAATACAATGATTCTAGATTACTAAAACACTTGAAAGACCTAACCTCTTCAAAGATACTGCCCAAACACATTAAATACATGGACATAGGACCATCCAAAGGCAAATTTTCCAGCTGCCTGCTAAGAATAGTAAGGAAAACAGGAAAAAATCTTAAACCTACGCTGGTAGATGCCAGGCAAGTAGACGTATCAGAAAACCGAGAGCTAGACAAAATATCCAAAAAAGTAGGTTTTTATGATGTGATTACAGGAAAACATCCAGACACCAACGTAAAAGAACTACTCGAAAAACAACACTTAATAGTCTGCAAACAAGTTCTCAAGTTTCACCGCAAAAAAAGTGCGAAGGCTTTGGGAATATTCAAAAAACATATGGATCATGGAGCCATTCTTGTAACAGGAGGACCATACAGAAAGTATCACAAGCAAGAAGAACAAAATAAAGAAGTGATAGTCTCGCCTCAAAAAGGCATGTTAGATCCATTTAATGATAGGACAGTAGCAAAAATCTTTGTGAAAGTTAATGGAAAAGAACCAATGCTGGTTAAAGTAAACACAAGGGATTTCCTTAAAATAACTAAAAAGTTGAAAACAAGAAAAAGCTATCTTGCTGACCTACATAAAATTGTTGAAAGAACTGCAGCAGAAAAACCAAAACGAGCTAAAGGAAAAGTCATTACATACAAAGAAAATCTAAGAAAACTAAAACGCTAACGAACATTATTTTATTTCATTAAATTAAAATACAAGTGATTTCAATGCACGATCTTGCAATAATCGGGGGAGGCCCCGCCGGATACACAGCAGGCATATATGCTGCGCGATACTTGCTGGACACGGTAATCATAGCAGAAAAGAAGAGGGGCACGCTAATGGATTCTCCGTTAGTAGAAAACTATCCTGGCTATAAAAGCTTGAGTGGTTTTGAGCTTGGAGGCAAGATTGAAGACCACTTGCAAAGCTATCCTGTTGAAATCAAAGAAGAAAAAGTGATTGAAGCAAAAAAAATTGAGGGTGGATTCTCAATAAAAACTAAAAACAGAGAAGTCCAAGCTAAATCACTTATTATTGCTACTGGATGGCAACGCAGGAAACTTAATGTTGAAGGCGCTGAACAATTTGACCATAAAGGCATAAGTTATTGTGCAACTTGTGATGCTGCATTGTATGGTGAGAAAACAGTGGCTGTAGTTGGTGGAGGAGATGCTGGCGTTGGTGCTGCGTTGTTGTTAGCTGGTTATGCTAAAAAAGTTTATGTTATTGAAATGATGGACAAGCTGTTTGCTGAACCAATAAAACAGGAAAAGTTGCGCGCGAGTGACAAAATTGAAGTTTTGACTGGTGTTACAGTGAAAAAGGTTAAGGGTGAAGCAATGGTTAACGCTATTGAATTGGATAATGGGAAAGAGTTGGCAGTGGAAGGTATTTTTGTTGAGATTGGAGGAACGCCGAACAATGCTGTTGCTAAAGCTTTGGGTGTTGCATTAGATGAACGGGATAACATTATAGTGAATGACCGTGCATGTACTAATGTGCCTAGAGTGTTTGCTGCTGGAGATGTAACTAACGTACCATTCCGTCAAGCGATAGTAGCTGCAGGTTATGGAGCTATTGCTGCTTGGAGTGCGTATAGGAATTTAGAGGATTCCAGGCCCTAAGAGAACTAGTAAGATTACTGTGCCTAGGATTAGTAGGATAAAAACTATTCCGATTAATACCATTGCCCATAGAACGTTGAATTCTTTTATGAGTAATTCGTTCAATTGAGTTTTTTTTGGATGTCTTTTTCCGATTTCTTTGTAGTTCACTTTTTTTTGTTTAGAGGTGGATCTCGGTTTTTTGAAGTGATCTGATGGATGTTTAATAGACATTTCTCTATGAATTCCTTTCTTTGCTAAGTGTGGTGGTTTTGGTGGTGGTTCAGTTGGTTTGCGTTCCCAGTGCTTGATTGATTCTACATGAGCCATATCATCAATTATTGGAGGAGAATGCACTACACTTTTTTTGTAATGCAAGGCTGTAAGCAACATGTTTATTTCTTTTTGAGTGTATCCACCATTCTTCATTATTTCAAGAAGTTGTTCGTGGGATAAGCCTGAAGCTAGTTGTTTTTTGTACCAGTCAATCAAGATTTTTTTTACCACTTGAAAAGAATAGGTTTGCATGCTTTTTAAAGTTTACGGGCATGCACAATCAAGATCTTCATTTCCTGTTTGACAGTCAATCTTTCCATCACAGTCATTGTCTATACCATCTAAACAACCGTCAACCACTTCATTCTCATTACCTGTTGTATACGCTCCACAAGTGCAACTGCAGTCACTGCAATCAGTTCCACACCAATCTAAACAAGCATCTTCATCACATTCATTGCAAATGAAGAACGTGCTATTAGATTCAATGCATTGAGTCTCTCCTGAATTACACTCAGGATAACAGTCTCCACAAGGTGCACAATCAGGATCAGGATAACCACTTTCACAGTCTACCAAGCCATCACAGTCATTGTCTTTTCCATCAAGACAATTTTCATTAAGTGAACAAGAATAACCTCTTTGGAAACAATCATACATGCCTAAAATGGTTCCGTTTACTCTTGTTGCATCTGCTTCTGTTATTGCTAAGTCATTATTGACATCAATACAACATAGTTCAGAACCAATAAAATTTATTGAACCGTTTACAACAGAAAGGATTAAGTGTATGTCAGTGTCATCTAGTGTTCCATCATCATTAATGTCTCCAGTTAGTTGATTGCCGCCAACACAACTTATTTCATTTGGTGCACCGGAACAATCACAATCGGGGTCTTTGAATCCTACTTCACAGTCTATTTTTCCGTCACAGTCGTTGTCTATTCCATCGTTACAAGTAAGTTCAGGGTTTTCATAATCTTCTAGTTCTATGTAATTGCAGAGGGACCATTCTTCATTAATACATTGTTGAATACTTTGAGCACAAATTCCGTGTAGCCAAGAACATACAACTTCTTCATTTTCTTCACAGCTTGCATTTCCTTCTGTATTACTTATTTTAATTTCAATTGTTGCTTGTTCTGTTTTGCCTGCTAGGTCTTCTACTAGTAAAACTAAGATTATGGTTTTATCTGGTAGTTTAGTTGTATCTAGTGAACCAAGAGTGTCTCCTTCTACTTTTTGGTCGGATGTGATTATTTTAGATGTTTCTGTGTTTTGAATCCATTCTAGAGTGTACTGTTTAAAGTTAGGGTCAGATGCGATACCAATTATTTCGATGGTGTTGCTTGCTATTAGTTTTCCGCTTTGTTGTTTGGTTGAAGTTATTGTTATGAATTCTGCTCTTGGCTTTTCAAAATCTATGTTTAGTTTTGTTTCTTTTGTGTCGCCTTTGTTTCCGGATAGATCAATAGCATATGCTTGGAGAGTGCAAGCTTCTTCTCCTTGTGAACAAGAACTAGTGTCTAGTTCAAGAGGCATGTTACAAGCACGTTCTTGCCAAAACGGTTCTGTTGATTGTATTGAATAATAACAAATGTCAAGTCCACTACCTTGATCTGAATCAGTTAAGTCTATTGTTACGCTATTTTCAATCCATTCAGTATGTTCTGTTAGATTTGTTTGTGGCAAGTATACGTCAAATTTGACGTCTATTGGTTGTGAGTAGCCTGTGTTACCTTCAATATCTTTAGCTGCTACACAGAGAAACCCTTGATCTATTGGAGTGATTGCAGGAATGTATGAAGTATAGGTCTGAGGACATTCTTCTATGGTTGAAAGGTAGTAAAGATAGCTTTGATTGTTACATCCTGAAGAAAAATCTATTCCAATGTCACTACATGATACATTGATGTTCCCTGCACTTACCCAAGGGTGAGATGTAGTAATCGTTACTATTGGAGAAAGACCATCGATGTGAACAGGATCTGGATCTATCATTCTTTTGATTGTTGGATCTCCCGAAAACAAGAACACGAAAAAAATGATTAGTAGTAGTCCTATTGCTAATGCACCTAATAGGATTGCTTTTTGGAAGAAAGGGGCTTCTTTTTTTATTATGCCGTTTAATGGTTTTTTTGTTGGATGTCTTTGGTTTACTTCTTTGTATTCAGGTAAATTTGATTTCCTTTCTGGGAGTGGAGTGTCAATTGTTATTTCTTCTACTTCAGCTAGTTTTCTTCCTTTGGTAGACGTTGGTTTAATGGTTTCTACTTCAGAAATCAACTGAGAAATTTCTTCTTGAGTATAACCGGACTCTTTAAGTGCATTTAAAATCGATTCTGTCGGTACTTTTTTATCTAGTTGATTTTTGTACCAGCTTATTAATTTTGGATCTGTCATGAGTGTAAGAAGATAGGATGGAATGGTTTTTAAGTATATCTACGTGCAAGCTAAAAGAGTGAAACCGCAGCCTTCATCGTTCAAATTTGCTTTGTTTCTAATTCCATATTGTGTGCTGCTATTACAATAAAAATCGTAGTCATTATTGTTACATACTTCATTTTCAACAAATACGTTGTTCAGAGAATTTTTGTTAATGACACCTATTTCGTTTGAATAAATCTTGTTTTGTGATAATAGATTGTTGTTGGATTGTTCATCCAGATACACTGCGGTTGAACCTCCAGTAATACTATTAGATTGTAGCATGTTTCTACTTGCATCCCTAAGAGTGATTCCTCGAATCATTTGTTCTATCTTAGTGTTTTTAATCGTGCTTTTTGAAGTATCTTATCATTTTTAGGATGAGAAATCTCAAGATTTTCAAGAATTATATCGTCTGACTCAATGATGTATACTGCAGTAGAATAATCCATTAATTGACAGTTTTTGATATGAACGTTTGATACGCTACTTATTATCAGTCCAGTAAGTTCAGTTCCACCCTCTAGGATAGAATTATTACAATCAAGTATGACAGAATCCTTGCTCACATACACTGTTGCTCCAGTATGCTTTCCTTTGCAGAGAACAGTGCTCTCAGTAATATAATTTGATCCACTTTTTAATTCTCGGCATGAACTTTCTTGTCCTAACATGGGTAAAACAAAAAACACACATACAAAAGCAACTCCTGCTAGAAGGACTAAAACAGACACTACCATAAGAACCGTTTTGATTGATAATTTGCTACCTTGTTTTTTAACTGGTTCCTGCTTTAATACAGGCTGGCTTGAAGGTTGCTGAGGTTGCTGTTGAGACGGTTTGGGATGATGCCATTGAGGAGAATCCCAAAGTTTCTGACTTGACATGCCAGCATTTGCTCTTTTAGCAGATTCTTTGACTTTAAGCGCGTTTAGCATTTCATCTATCATAACTTCAGAGTAACCTGATTCGCGCATAGTATCTACTAACTGACCTTTGGTGAATCCTTCTTCTAATTGACTTTTGAACCAAGCCAAGACATCTGGGTCTACCATAAATACCTTCTGTATAAGTAAGAAGGAAGTGTTTTTAAACGTAACGGAGCATCAGGTTGTATAAGAGATACATAGAGATGGTTTTGGATCAGATGGGGCAATTGCATCTAGTATGAATTTGTTTTCCATTAACTCATCTTTTGAGTGCATTGCAATTGAGAACCAGTCAGCACCAAGAGAATCTGTAACATCAAACATCGCTGGATCGCCTAAATTTATTTCTTGTTGTGGTCCGATTAATGGAAATCCATCTTCTACATAAATGAATCCAGTTTTACAAAGAGAAAATATGAAGGCAATACTTCCAGAGTAATTGCTAGGATCCTGTACCATCCTGACTATTCTTCCATCAATACCAGATTCTCTAACAGAACAATCATATTTGAATGTTACATTTTCTATTATTGCTTCATCTGGAATTTCAGTAAGATTCCAACGAGCAATCATTCTAAAGGTGTAATCATTTTCTCTTCCTGCTATTCCTAAATTACTACCACCTGGAATTTCTCCATACCATTGATAACCACTACCTTCCTGATAGTGGATATAGTATAGCACTCCTTCTAGACATGTTGTAGTTGTGCCTCCGCAGTCAGAATCTGCACTGTCTATTGTGTTGTCACAGTCATTATCATGAGTATCACTGCAAGCTAGTTCACTTCCATAAGGAATTGAACCAATATACCATTGATATTGAGCACCTGAATCAGAATAATGACAATTGAATAGATCACCATCACATTCAACGTTAGTTGCTCCGCTTGAACATTCGTTAGACTCATTACAGGTGTAATCAGTTTGTATGCAGCCACTTGATTGACACTCTTTTAATTGTAATGTTGCGGCGGGTAGGCAAAAATCATTACATGATGTGTCCCATCCTCCAGAATTATTCCAACCAACAGTCTCTGAACAGACCATACCATAATAGCATAATTCACCAGTCCAACAGTATCCATCATCACAAGTTCCACTATCACAGTTACACATACCGACACTATCTGAAGCAGTACAACCGAGCATACAACAATATCTACCGCTTGGATCTATTTCTCCTTGACTTACTTCGTCGCAATTTGCTGATGCTCCACAAGAATGTTCACATTTTTCGTTAGTTATGTCTACAGGTCCAGAACACTGGATACAGGTCCCTTCAGAACTATCACAAACGTTACTACAACAGTCTGCATTAACCAAACAAGCTTGGCCCGTTTCGTTACATCCACTAGTACAATCAGGATCTTCTAGAGTATCAATCAAATTATCACAATCGTTGTCTATTCCATCATCACAAACTTCTTCTGGTATGGACAACCGCCATTCCCAACCATTATCAAAAGTACAGTAGTAGAGTAGTTCTCCACATGAGTGATTTTCACATTTGTTTAGCGCACTGCATGAATGAGAAATACCTAAACTACATCCTCCAATAGTACACGTTTTGCCGGTCTGTAAATTCTGTGCTGAGCAATCATCCTCTGTTATACACATGCTACCATAATTCCAGCCGGTTGTGAGACAAGAAACGCTAGTATAACACGTGTTTGTAGAACTGTTAAAGCAATAAGATGTTGAGCAATCGCTTCCAGAACAAGTACAGAAACCGTCAATTGCACTTCCAAGAGTTACATCTGCTTGGCATGAAGAGTCACAACATTCATAAACATTTTCTCCGTGCATGCCTGGAGATTGTTCATCACAAGAAGCAGATGCACTACATCCATCAGCTTCACATTTACCATCTACACTATCCAAGCTTCCAACGCATTCAAAACAGTGTTCTCCATCTGGATCACATCCAGCACCGCAACAAGGTAAGCCGCAAGAACAGCCTAAACAGTCACTGCCTATTGGTATACAAGATGCTCCGCAATCTGGATCTAATTCATCTATAAAACTATCGCAATCATTGTCTATTGTATCACTACAATGCTCTTTAGTGTCACAAGAATATCCTGCAGGAAAACAATTTCTTGTTCCTAGAACAAAATTGTTTACCATTAAAACATCATTCTCATCGATTGTTCCATCTGAGTTAACATCTGCACAGCAATCATCTCCAGTAAGAACTGCCAATCCTATACTTAAATCATTAATTATTAGAGCATCGGAAGTGTCTATTTGATTATTTCCATTAATGTCTCCAATCAACCGAGTAGTTGAACAGTTGTAGATAGGTATATCTGGATTACAATCAGTATCTTCATTGTCTGTATGTCCATCACAGTCATTATCTTTGTTATCACCACAGTTAAGTTCAACTAGTTCATAGTCTAAAAGAGAGTTTATTTCACATTCACCCCAGGTAAAATCTTTTCTGCAATTTCTTATACTGGAAGAGCATACACCTTGGAGCTGAGAACATTGTGTTTGTTCTCCTAGAGCGCATGAGGCAGATATGTTTTCATTGGATACATTTAGAGTAAATTGAGATATGTTTTTTTTACCGGACAGGTCTTCTACAGTTAAAACTAGAGTATAAACGCTCGTTGAGAGTGAACTTGTGTCAAGTATGCCAATTTCTTTTTCAAACACTTGGTTAGTAGACGTAGTTATGAACTGAGAATCACCAGACCGTTCCCACTTCAGAGAGTATTGTTTAAAGTTTGCATCTGTGGCTGTTCCTTTGATGGAAATTATTCCACTGACAACTATCTGGCCTGCATGGTAATTTGACGGACTAACTGAAATTATTTGTGACTTGGGAATATCAAAGTCTATGTTTAAAGACGATTCTGCAATTTTTCCTGTGTTTCCTGCATTATCTGTTGAGTACACGTTTACAGTACATACTTGTTCCCCTTGAATGGCACAAATAGATTGTATTGGAAGTTGTAGAGTTTGGTTGCATGATCTTTCTTTGGGTTCTTGAATAACCTCACTATTTGAATAAAGAGAATAATAACATTTATAGAGTCCACTTTCTTTGTCTGAATCAGTTACTTTTAGAAGAACTGTTTCTTGAATCCAACTTTGATTTTGTTCGATTGATGTCATTGGAGGGATTGTATCAAACTTAACTGTCACTGGCTGTGAATAGCCAGTATTACCTTCAATATCTTTAGCTGCTGCACAAAGGAATCCGTGGGTTGAACCTTTGGGAATTTGAGAGTATAATGAAAGATTTTTTGGGCATGCGTTGTCTTGAGAGAGATACAAAACATAACTTTGATGGTCACATCCTGAAGAAAAATCTATTCCAGTATCATTACAGGATATGTTGATATTATTCATACTTACCCATTCGTTTTGGTTTGCGTTGAGAGAAATTTTAGGAGGAATGCCATCTAATTGATGTATATCATCTGGAAACCATCCAAGTCCATCATCAGAAAAGCTTTTAACTAATAAAATACTGATTCCTGCAAGTATTAATCCTATGAGAACAACCAATAAGACTACTTTCCAGATTACTTCTCCTTCTTTTCTCACGCATGTTGAGATAGATTCCTTATTTGCTTGAGCAGGAGAAACGTGAACAGGAGGATCATTAGCAGGAGGAACATTAG
>JAIOSL010000052.1 GCA_021107635.1 archaeon
GTTGACGCTTTTTTCTGATAGGAGGGGGTATCTAATCACCATAGACTTCACCTGCCATTTTGATTGCTTTTTCTGTCCATACTGTGAGTACTCCTGCGTGTGTTCCTGGTGCGAGTATACCTGCGTTAAGTGAGTTTGCTTGTGCGACGATTATTCCGGGAATGTTTTTACATGAGTTGTTTTCGTTTTCTGTTATTACTACTATTCTTTGTTTTTTGGTTAGTTGGTTTTTAAGTCCTAGTTTTTCTAGTGTTTCTAGTGCTTCTTTTGTTTTTGTGATTTTTTGGAATGAATCTTCTATTATGATTGGAAGGTCTTTGTTTTCTTCTAGTTTGTAGCCTCTTTTTTGAACGACTTTTTTGTTGGCTGTTGCTGCGATGCAGGATTGGATTGCTGCTCTTTTTTCTTTTTTGTTGATTTTTTTGACGAGGATTTTTTCTACTTTTGGTGGGTGCGCGCGTCTGCCGCCTACTGATTGCGGTACTTTTCTGACGCCTCCTCTTCCTCCGCCTCCTGGTTTGGTGCGTGGTAAGTGTGAGTCACCTGTGCCAATGGTAGCACGGTATTTTCTTCTTCTTCCAATGTATTCTGCTGATGTGTCCATGCCTGCTCCTGGTTTGACTCCGTGTGGTTGGAAACTGTTGCTGTCTAGTGCTACTACTGCTCTTTTGATTAGGCGTGGTTTGTATTCTTTGTTGAATACTGCTGGCAATTCTAGTGTTTTTGTTTTTTTGCCTGCTATTGAGTAAACTGGTACTTTCATTGTGCCACCTCTTTAACTTGTGGGAGTTCTGTTTGTTTTGAGTTTCTTATTGCGTGGCGTATTAGTATGAGTCTTTTTTTGGTTCCTGGAACTGATCCTTTGACTAGAACGTAGTTGTTTTTGACGATGCCGTAGTGTGGGATGCCGCCTTTTTTGGTGACTTCTTCGCCATTTTCTCCGAGTTTTATGACTCTGGAGTTAAGGCTTGTGCGGTTGTGATATCCCATTTGTCCTGCTTGTAGTGCGGTCCACATTGTTCTTGCTGGGGTCCATGGGTTGATGCTTCCTACGTGTCTTCTTTTTCCTTTTGCTTTTCGGCCTTGGATTTTGGCGCCCCATCTTTTTACAACACCTTGTATTCCTTTGCCTTTTGTGACACCTAGTAGGTCAATATAATCGCCTTCTTTGAATACGTCTGTTGGTTTCACTTCTTTTCCTAGCAGGCCTTTGACGTATTCCAGTGCTTGTGCTGAATTTCCTCCTACAGCAAGTTCAAACTCTTCTTTTTTCTTTTTGTGTGGTGGGTTAGTTTCTACTAAGAGTCTTATTTGTGCGATGGATTCTTTCTTGTTTTCTAGTTCTTTTTTTGGTATGAGTTCAAGGCCGTGAGTTGTTTGTTTATATGCTCGTATTTCTTTTGCTTTTAGTGGTGGGCATTCTAGAATTGTGACAGGGATTGCTATTTCTTGGTTGTATGATGGGCTGTTTTTGTGTTGGTCTATGGCAAATACTTGAGTCATTCCTGCTTTGTAGCCAGCGAAGCCTAATAGTTTTGTTTCTTCACTGTTTGGCCAAGAGCTTACTCTAGGATATGGTTTGTTCGCTCTCTTTTTTGGCAGGAAGCCTAAAGAGCCTCTTCTTGGACTTGATTTTTTGGCCATTCTACTGACTCCTCGATTCTGTACTCTTACCTGTTTGGCGTACAACAAAGAATTTGTTATACCATACGGGTTCCGTACAGTAAGTAGCATAATTGCATATGAAGGAGTATAAAAAGGTTTATGTTTTTTTATACTTGTATTTGAGAGTAAACATCCTTGGTGTATGCTTGTTTTCAGGTTATTTTTTTAGTCGTTTTTGAATTTTTTCACTGGTCAGTTCTCGGATTGCGTCATTGGCTATCCATCGTGCTGTTTTGTTGTCAATAGTTTTGATGTGTTCTGCTTGTTTTATTGCTTTTTTGTTTAGTGTGTGGTTGCGTTTGCCGATTCCGCGGAGAGCCCAGTTGACTGCTTTTTTAACAAAGTTGCGTTGGTCGGTTGATTCTCTTGCTATTATCGGGAAGAATTGTGTGAATTGAGTGTCTGGTGCTTTTTTGTCGTGAATTGCAAGCGTTGCTATTAGGGCAAAGCCTGCTCTTTTTACGAATTCTTCTGGGCGTTCGCTCCATTCGAAAATTTTTGTGTATGCGAACGGCGTTTTGTCGAATAAATTGCTGCATACTATGTCGCAGGTGTCCCATGAGTCAAGGTCTTTGACCCAGCTTTCCATTTGTTTTTCTGTGACTTTGTTTGGTTCATCAATTAGTGCTGCAAGAAGTTGGGCTTCGTGTATGTGTGTGTTCCAGAGGTTTAGTGCTAATTCATGGTCTTTTCCCGTTTCTTTGGCTATTTCTCGGAGTTTGTAGATTGACACTCCATATGCGTTTTTAGTGTTTATTCCGTAGCGTGCCATTCCTTCTTTGTTTTTTTGGCTTTCTAAGGCTTTGATTTTTTCAAGGAGTTGCATGTGTTCACTTTGTGCGGTTGTATGCGACTACTGCTATTGTTCCAAGTATGATTATTGCTACTGCAGCCATTACAAGCAGGTTATCTGTTTTTGGCATTGGATTGTCTGTTTTTTCTTTTATTGTTAGTTTTAGTTGCGTGACGTCATCTTTGCAGATTGGGTGATGAGAATCAGTGAAAGAAACTTTTAGAGTGCAGTCGCAGGGAGATGTTTGACAGCATTGGTTTGATTGGAATTGTTTGGACCAGGTTTGTCCAGATTGCATTTTAAGTTCAATTGTTTCTGTTAGGCCGTTAATCATAATGTCTAGATTTCTGTTTGAGCTGGATATGTTGATGGTGAATGTTTCTCCGTTTTGTACTGTATTTTTTGGTAGTATGCTTACTGATGGAGGCGTTAGGTCACATTTATTTTTGACTTCCAGCATTATTGGAGGTATGTTTTCGCATTGAGGGGAGGTTATTTGTATGTTGTATACTTTATGTTCTTCTCCTGCAGTTCCTTTCAGTTCAAATAGCCCTTCTGAAGAGACTGTTACTGTCTGGTTTTTTAGTATGTTTTGTTCGTAAGCAGTTAGTTCTTGGTTGGCATAAAAGTTTCCACATAAAAAGTAGTCTTCTCCTATGTACACTTCTGCTTGTTCAAGAGAAATGTTTTGAGGACAGCCTGGTTGAGTGTCCATTTTAACAGGCAGGTTTTTGCAATAATCTATTGGAGTGAGCGCGCTACTGTAAGCTAGCAAGACTATTAGTATGATAAGCATGCCCCCCGCTTTCATATGTTATTTTGCATGTTTACAAGTATAAAAGAGTGAGCGCGGAGGGCGAGATTCGAACTCACGGGGGCTTGCGCCCACCGGCTCTCAAGGCCGGCGCATTGAACCGAGCTTTGCTACCTCCGCAGAGCCTATTATTAGCTGTAATGTTTTTTTTAAATGTTCTGGTATTTTTTTTGAATGGTTTAAAGTTATTGTCTGAAAAGCTTTTAAACTTGCTCTGTCTCTTTTTTAATTAATGGTTTCAGAAAGGCTTGTTCAGTTAGTTGCTTCTGGATTAGCGAGAAATGTTTCTAAGAATGATATAATGGAACATTTATTGAAAAAAGGTTTTTCTCATTCTGAAATTAAAGAAGCGTTTGAACAGTCAGCTGACACTCATTTTGTTGAGAAAAAAAAGTTTCATGAATCCGAAGAGTTTCATGGAAAGAAAAGACCGCCTAAATGGCAGTTATTCATTGAGATTATGGTTGGAGTAATCCTCTTGATAATTCTCATGACAGTGATTGCTTTTGCTTTTTTTTCTTATTGGAAGGGCGAACAAATGACTCAAGCAAAAATTGCTGTTTTAGATAATGCTATCGTGCAAGCTCAGGCTAACAGAACTAATGCTTTAAACAGTCTTAACGGTTTTTCCTGTAATAATGCGTCTTGTGAAGATCAGAAAAAATTGATTGTTTTGCACTTGAATGATTCCAATGCACTCTTAGCAAAACTCAAGTCGGTTCAAAACACTGATTTAGGGATTGCTATTGCGTCTTCTGAAGGGGCTTTGTTAATGAAAGGACTTAATTCTTCTCAGGATTATATACAAAACAATGAGAATGCTCTTACTGCTTTAGATCTCAAAGAGCGTCAAACAGATTTTGACGAGAGATACACTTCCATTAGGGATTTGGTAGTAGAAAAGAAGCTAGAAGATCTTAGAGTAGAATCGAGTATAATGCCTGAATACATTCCACACGAAACAGTAGAGAAATATTACTTAGGCTATTTCTCTGATTACTGCGAAAAAAGATACGCGCGTTTTTCTACTTCTATGCAATCTTATTCTTGGGCCGAAGCAGCATATGACGCGAAGGTAGTAGAGTATTGTTTTGAAGTGTACGGACTATAGTTTTTTAAAGTCTCACAGGGTTTTATGGCTTAGTGGTTGAAATGGAAAAGAAAGAGAAGGTCATACTGGTAACAGCTGTTTTAGTCCTTTTATTAGGGTTGATTGTTTTTTTTGTTTATTCTGAATGGCAGGAGGAAAGAAGAATACGGACAGCTAATTTCATAACGGAACACATTCTTTCCCAACGTGAGACCCTGTATGAGAACTACTTGAGTGATATCGAAACTAGAGAGTGTACTAACCGAAGTTCTTGTGGAGCTATAACTATTGGACATATGTTTTTAGATAGTAGGGAAGACACTGAAAGAGAAGCTGCGATATTAGAAGAGTATTCTACTAAACTTCTAAACGGAGAGGATCCTAGAGTTAACATGTCTGATGTTTGGCTTGGCGTTATGGTTATACCTTATGATGCTGCTTACAAAGTGGTGATGGTTGTTTCTTCAACACAATTCCTTATGAACGAGACTTCTGAACGATTCTTGCGATGGGAGTCAGAAGCAATGGTTGGTGCTTATGATAGTTTTCCTGTTGAGAAATGGGATAAGTTCATGAGCAATCTTTCTTCCAAAGGTCAGTTGGAAAACCAGGCTACGCTCAAAGCTATGCAAGTAATAAGTTTTATAGCATTTGAGGGAGGAGAACACGCGGATGTAATGAGGATACACCAGGAGTTCATGCCAGGCTATTGTGACAGGCACTACAAAAAGTATGTTAATGCGGTTGAGGAAGAGGCTTGGCTTAATGTGTCTTTCGAAAGCCCTCTCATGAGAACGTGTGTTGACTCGGATAAATACAATGAAGTTTCACCTTCCCCAGAGGAAGTTCGGGAAGAGTTGAGTTTCATCCTTTTAGATTCTATTGAAAAGCACCAGGAGTGCAAGCAGAGTTGCATAGGCAATGGCGTGCCAATGCACAATGATGGTAGGGGAGTAAAACGCTCTGAAGATGAGACAGAGCTAGAAAATTGCTTGAGCACATGTTATGCTGCAATCTTTGGACAGGGTCCTCTATCAACTCTTAACAGGTTATCTAAAATAGTTGGGAAAGACTTGGTCTGTGAAGTGATGACAGAAGAAGAAAAAGAAGAGAGCAAGCATTGCCTTACTCTTTGAGTTCGATTTCAATCATGACTTTATCTGGAACACGCACGCGCATTACTTGTCTTAGAGTGCGTTCATTGGTTTCAATGTTCATTAATCTCTTGTGAATGCGCATTTCCCAGTGTTCGTATGTTTCTGAGCCATCTCCGCACGGGCTTTTTCTTGTTGGGATGTGTAGTTTTTTTGTTGGTAGTGGCACGGGACCGCTTATTTTCGCGCCTGTTTTTTGACAGATGTCTTTGATTTGAGCGCACACGCTATCCAGTTTCTTGAAGTCTGGTCCTGTGAGCTTGACTGTTGCTATTTGCATTTTAGTTCCACCGAGTTGTATTAAGTAGAATGAGAGGAGTTTCCTCCTCTCATGGTATAGTCTTTATTTTGGAGTGACTGTCAGCACCATTCCTGCTGCAACTGTCACACCCATGTCTCTTATTGCGAACCTTCCGAGCTGTGGGAATTCTTTGACGTTTTCGATGCATAGTGGTTTTGTCGGTATGATTTTGACAATAGCTACGTCACCTGTTTTCAAGAATTTTGGGTTTTCTTCTTTGACTTCGCCGGTTTTTGGGTCTAGTTTTTTCTGTAGTTCGGTTAGAGTGCATGCGGTTTGTGAGGTATGGCAGTGGAAGACTGGTGTGTATCCTGCTGCTATTGCGCTGGGGTGTTGCAAGACGATGATTTGTGCTGTGAATTCTTTTGCGACTGTTGGTGGGTTGCCTGAATCTCCTAGCACGTCTCCTCTTTTGATGTCTCCTTTGCCGAGTCCTCTTACGTTGAAGCCGATGTTGTCTCCTGGTTGTGCTTCTTTCAGTTGTTCGTGGTGCATTTCAATTGTTTTGACTTCTCCGCTTGCTCCTGAGGGCATTACAATAACTTTTTCTCCAACTTTCATGACGCCGGTTTCTACGCGACCTACTGGTACGGTTCCGATTCCGCCGATGGTGTATACATCTTGGATTGGTACGCGTAGTGCTTTGCCTGTTGGTTTTTCTACTTCTTTTAGTAGGTCAAGTGCTTCTAGCATGCATTCGCCTGAGTACCATGGTGTTTTGTCTGGTGTGCGTTTGCTGAGGTTTGCTCCGTCATATGCTGAAGTTGGGATGTAGCGTACGCTGTCGTCTTTGTAACCAATTGACTTGAGCAGTTTGCTTGCTTCTTCTTGAACTTCTTTGTATCTTTTTTCGTCGTAGTTGACTGAGTCCATTTTGTTGACTGCTACAATCAATTCTTTGATACCTAAGGTTCTTGAAAGGAACGCGTGTTCCTTTGTTTGTGGTTGAACGCCGTCTTTAGCGTCTATGACGAGTACTGCTGCGTCTGCTTGTGATGCGCCTGTGATCATATTTTTCACGAAGTCTCTGTGGCCTGGTGCGTCAATTATCGTGAAGTAATACTTGTTAGTTTTGAAGTCTTTGTGTGCGAGATCGATGGTTACTCCTCTTGCTCGCTCTTCTTTTGTTCTGTCCATTGCGAAAGCATACTCGAAAGTAGCTTTGCCTAACTTTGAGGCTTCTTCTTTCAGTTTCCTCATCGTGTTGTCGTCGATCGCACCTGTCTCAAATAGGATTCTTCCTACCATTGTTGACTTTCCGTGGTCGACGTGTCCGATGAACACGAGGTTCATGTGTGGTTTGTCTGCCATGATTGATTCCTCCTTGTTTCCTAATGTTTTACTTCTTTTAGTATATTAACATTTCCGTTACGCGTCAAAGTCTTCAGGCTGTGGGACTTCCTTTTTAAGCCCTTTTCGCTCTCTTATTCGAGAAACTATTTTGTTTTGAAGTTCGCCTGGCAGTCGTTCGTATCCAGCATATTCTGTGCTCCATAATGCTTTGCCTTGTGTTGCGCTTCTGATGTCTCCGGAAAATCCAAACATTTCTGCTATTGGTGTTTTTCCTTCGACGGTAACCATATCGTCTTCTTGGTTCATGTTAATGATTTGCCCTCTTCTGCCTTGGATTTCTTTTGTAACGCTTCCCATTTGTTCTTGTGGGACTGTTACAAAGGTTTTTTGTATTGGTTCTAGTAGTACTGCGTTTGCCATGAGCATTCCTTTGTATATTGGTTTGCGGATTGCTGGTAATACTTGGCTTGGTCCTCTGTGTACTGCGTCTTCGTGTAGTTTGGCATCATGTAAGACAATTTTTATTTTGGATACTTTTTCATTGGCTAGTGGGCCTTTGCTCATTGCTTCTTCGAATCCTTGTACGATTAGTTCTTTTGTTTCGTTTAGGTATTGGATTCCTTTTGTCATATCTAGTAAAAGATTGTTGTTGTATATTGCCCATGGTTTTTTGCATTCTTTTTGGTCCATTCCAAGTTCTCGTAGTGTTTTGGAGAGGGCTTTTGGGTCTTTTATGTTTTTTTCAGTGATTTCTCCGTTTGCCATTGCTTGGTATACTGGATCTTCTAGTGATCCTACTGTAAAGTAAAATCTGTTGTGTCTGTTTGGACTTTTTCCTTCTATTTCTGGTGAATTTTTGGTCACTGTTTCACGGTATACTATGATTGGGGGACTTGTTTCTACGCTGAGTTTTCGTTCTGTGCGAATGCGGTTTTCTATGACTTCTAGGTGTAGTTCGCCCATTCCGCTTATTAGGTGTTCTCCTGTTTCTTCGTTGATTTCAATTTTGATTTGTGGGTCTTCTTTTGCTACTTGGCGTAGTATTTGTACTAGTTTTGGGAGTTCGCTTGGGTTTTTGGCTTCTATGCTTTTTGTGATTACTTGTTCTGAGAAGTGTTTCATTTCTTCGAACGGTTCCATTTTTTCTACTGCTGCGGTTTCTCCTGCGTATGCATCTCTTAGTCCGCTTATTGCTACGATGTTTCCTGCTGGAACTCCTTCTACGTTTACACGTTCTGCTCCCATGTAAAGGCCTACTTGTTGGGTGGTGTTTTTGCGTAGGGCGTTGATTAGTTCAACTGTTGTGCCTTTACTTACTTTTCCTGAGAATATTCTTGCTGTTGAAATATCTCCTGCGTGTGGATCGATTGTTACGTTTGTAATCATCATTGCGAGTGGTCCGTCGGAGTTGCAGGAAATCATTGATTTAGCCAGTTCTGTTTCTTTGTCTCCTTTCCAGATTGTTGAGATTCTGTATTCTTGTGCTATTTTTGGGTTTGGTAAGTGCTCTATGATTGCTTCTAGTAAGACTGTGCTTAGTGGGATTTTTTTGGCGAGTTTTTTTTGTTCTTCGCTTTTTAGGTGTTCGTAGATATCTTTGAAGCTCATTCCTACTTTTTTCATGTGTGGTACGCTGATTGCCCAGTTGTGGTATGCACTGCCAAAGACTACGCTTCCGTCTTCTGGTTTGACTTGCCATTTTTCTTTGAATCCTTCTGGGGCCATGCGTTTGATGAATTGGTTGACTCTGGCAATTATCTTAACAAAGCGTTCTTGCATTTGTTCTGGTGTGACTTGTAGTTCATTGATAAGTCTGTCTGTTTTGTTTATGAATAGGATGGGTTTGACTTTTTCTTTTAGTGCTTGTCTGAGGACTGTTTCTGTTTGGGGCATTGCTCCTTCTACTGCACAGACTACGACAACTGCTCCGTCTACTGCGCGACAGGCTCTTGTTACGTCTCCTGCGAAGTCTACGTGTCCTGGTGTATCGATGATGTTTACTAGGTAGTCTTGGTCTCCGTAGCTTTCTACTAGTGAGATGTTTGCTGCGTTGATTGTGATGCCTCTTTCTCTTTCGTCTTCGTGGAAGTCCATTACTAATTGTTTGCCTGCGAGTTCTTCGCTCATCATTCCTGCGCCGCTTATTAGGTTGTCAGTGAGTGTGGTCTTTCCATGGTCGATGTGTGCGATTATTCCTATGTTGCGAATGTGTTCTTGATCGTTCATTAATCCTTTGATCTTTTCAACCATCTCTTCTCTGCGTCCCATTATTATCGTGCTCCTCTTGCGATTCTTTCTGCTTCATTCTTTTTGGCTATTGCAAGGCTTCCTGCTTCTTCGTTTGCTGCACTCATTAGTTCTTCTGCTAGGGCTTCTCCTCTGTTTTTCTTATTTTTGAAGGATTTGCCGAGCGCGGCGATTGCTATGTTTCTAAGTGCAAAGTCTACTCTGCGTTGTGGGCTGATGTCTACTGCTATGTGTCTGGTCATGCCTCCGTATTTGACTCTGGTGGTTTCTTCTCTTGGTGCTGCGTTTTCTATGGCGTTTACTAGGATTTGTATGGGATTTTCTTGTGTGCGTTGGTTTATGATTTCAAAGGCTTCTCTGACTGCTTTATGTGCTTGATTTTTTTTGCCGCATCCTGAGCGTCCTCTTATTATGTGGCCGCCTATTTTTTTGCGTGAGCTGGAGCGCATGATTGAGTTGATTAAGCGTTCTATTATGGACACGTCTTTTTTGGAGAATTGTTTTGCTGAGTGTCTTCCGTGTGTGTGTAGTGCTAGTGTTGGTTCTAGGTTTATGTAGTTTTTTAGGCCTAGGTCGTTCATGGTGATTCCTGTGAGTGTCCATTTGTTGAATATTTTGTAGTCTTCTGTGGTGATTTCTTTTGTTTTTTTAGGTTTTTCTTTAGGCATTTCCTTTTTCTCTACTGGTTTTTCCTTTTTCGGAGCCTCTTTCTCCTCTGGTTTGTCTTCTTTTTTTTCTTCTTTCTTTGGAGCGTCTTTTTCAGGTTTTTCTTCTTTTGGTGTTTCTTTTTTCTCTGCTGGCTTCTCTTCTTTTTTTGTTTCTTCTTTCTTCGGAGTTTTCTTTTCTTTCTTGGCAGTAGTTTTTTTGGTCTTTTTTTCAGTTTCTTCTGCTTTTTTGGTTTTTTTCTTTTCTGCCATGGTTCTCACCTTCTTGGTTTCTCCTTTTTGCCTTTTCTGATTTCTTCGAGTGGTATGCCTGATACTTTTATGACTTTCCATCGTACTGCTGGTAGGTCTCCGAGTGTTCCTCGTTTTGAGGATCTGAGTTTTTCTACCATTACTTCGTCGTGTTCGTCAATATGAGTTATTGCTCCGTCGTGTGGTGCGAATGCTGTGATTTGTTTGCCGTTTTTTATTAGCTGGATTCTTACGCATTTGCGTAGTCCTGAGTTGGGTTGTTTGGCTTCTAATGCTACTTTTTGTAGCACTATGCCTTTGGCTTGTGGTGCGCCTCCGAGAGGGTCGTGTTTTTTCTTTCCTCCGCTTTGGCGATTTTTGTAGGAGGCTTCTTTCCATCTCCGTTTTTGTCTCTTTTTTTCTAGCTGTCTTCCAGCGTATTTTCCTGGCATTGGTTCACCTTATTATAATATCTTGGATTTCGAAGTATCTTTTCATAAGTGTTCTTGCGCGTTTGATGCGTGTGCCTTTTTGGCCTATTACGCGTTTGCGTTCTTTTGTTAGGATTATTGCTTGTGAGTCTTTGATTTCTATTTCGTCCAATTTTGCGGGTGCAAAAAGGTTTTGTATGAATTTTTTTGGTTCGGGTGCGTATTCGACTACTGAGACGTCTTTGTTTGTTTTGTTTTTTATTTTTTTAATGTTTTCGCCTTTTTTGCCGATTGCGGGTCCCATGTTTCCTTGTTCTACGATTATTATGACGTTTTCTTCGTTGATTACGCAGTCTTTGACTCTTGCGTTTGTTACGCCTTCAAAGAATTGAATGTATTCGAGTTCGTTTTTTCCGAGTTTCATTTATTTGACCTCAGTTGTGTGATGTTTGCTTGTCCTTGGTTGATTATGGCCATTGCTGCGATTGGGAATGGTTTTCTGCATACTTCTCCGAGTTTCATGCTTGTGCCGTTAAATGTGTGTATCGGGGTTCCTGTTATGTTGGCGTGTTGTTCTATGTCTTCTTTGGTTTGTTTTGGGCAGTTGTTGCTTAGGATTATGAGTTTAACTTTTCCATTTTTTAGTTGTTTTTCTGTGGATCGTGTGCCTATGGTGGTTTCTCCTGTTTCTATGACTTTTTTGATGGTTTCTATTTCGTCCATGTGTATCACTCTTTCATTCCTAGTGTTATGAGTCCAGTGCCTATTGGTACTGGTTGTCCGACTATGATGTTTTCTGTGATGCCTGTTAGGTTGTCTACGTGACCTTTGATTGAGGCTGTGTGTAAGTGTTTTACTGTTTCTTCGAATGCTGCTCTAGCGAGTACTGAGCTTTTTGAGCCTGAGACTCCTTGCCTGCCGATTGGTTTGACAGTGCCGCTGTATGTCATAACGTCTGCTACTAGCATTACGTGGCGTGGGTTGACTTTTAGGCCTTGTGTGTCCAAAACTTCTTTTGCTTCTTTGATTATTGCGCTTCTTACTGCTTCTATGCCTAGTATGTCGTAGATTTCTCTGATGTCGTTGGTTGTTGTGCGTGATGTGTCGACTTCTTTGAGTTTAAGTATTTCTTTGAGGTTGCTTCCGTCTGTTTTTATGTAGTAGCCTGTGCCGTCTGGTTCTTCTAGGACTACTGCTTTGTTGATGTCTTTTAGTCCGCATAGTTTGGTCATTAGGATGCGTTCTGTGAATCTGCGGAGAGATGCGAGTGTTGTAAATCCTGGTTTGAATATCATTTGGTTTCCTTCGGTTGTTTTGGCTTTGCGTCTTACTTCTTTTTCTGTTTTTTTGATTGCGTTGTCTAGTGTGGTGCCGTGTTCTACGAGTGTTTCTTCTTTGAAGGTTACTCTTACTACTTTTTCGTGGAAGTCTTCTTCGACGTCTGCAAATTCTACCATTGGGATGTCTTCTATTTGTTCTGCGAAGTCGACTACTTTTTGTTTGTCTTCTTTGATGCTTTGGTTTAAGTGGATTTCCATTAGTGGCATTTTGGGTTTTCGTCTTAGGTCAACGATTTCAATGAATCTTGGGAGGCCTTGTGGTACTGCTAGTTCTGCTACTCCTGCATAGTGGAATGTTCTCATGGTCATTTGTGTTCCTGGTTCTCCGATACTTTGTGCTGCTATTGTTCCTACTGCTTCTCCTGGCATGATTTTGTTGTTTTTGAATTCTTTGAGAACGTTGTCAAGTATTTTTTTGGTTTCTCTGAGTCCTAGTTCTTTTGTGTTTTTTTCTATTTCGTTGAGTATTTTTTTTGGGAGTTCTTTGTATTTTGCTAGGAGTTGTTTTTTGTCAGTCATCGTAGTCACCTTCCTCGTCTGCGGTTGTTTCATCTCGATCTTTGTCTTCTAGGTATACTCCTGTTTGTAGTCTGACTGCGGAGTCTCCATGGCATTTCATTGGGTCAATTCCGTCTTCTCCGTATTTGAATTGTACTATGTTGTTGGCGGAGTCTCTGACTGTTTCATCTTTTTGTACTACTAGGTCTTGTAGTGCGTTGATTAGTCTGCGTTGCATGTATCCACTTTTGGCTGTTCTGATTCCTTTGTCTACTAGTGCTTCTCTTCCTCCCATTGCGTGGAAAAAGTATTCTGTTGGTATTAATCCGTCTCTTAGGCTTGAGCTTACGAATCCTCTTGCTTCTATGCCTATGTTTCCTTCTTTGAACTGTGGTAGGCTTTTGTGGCGGTAGCCTCTTAGGATTCGTCTTCCTCTAACTGCTTGCTGGCCAACAGTCGCGCTCATTTGGGTTACGTTAAGGATGCTTCCTCTTGCGCCGACTCGGCTCATAATCATGATTGGGTTGGCAATATCAAAGTGTTCTGCGGCTGTGTTTCCTGCGTTCATTCTTGTTTCTCCTAGAATTGCCATGATTTTGTCTTCTAGAGTTTCTTTCATTGTTTTTCCTGGAATGTGTTTCATTTTGCCTTCTTCATATTCTTTGATGAGTTCGTTGGTTCTTTGGCGTGCGTCGTTTATCATGTATTCGATTTCTGCGTGTGTTTCTTTGGTTATCATGGTGTCTTCTACTGATACTGAGAATCCTATGTGCATGGTTGTTGCTAGTAGGACGCGTGTGGCGTTGTCTAGGAATTTTCTTGCTTCTTCTGGTCCGTATTCTCTGAATAGTGTGTCTAGTAGAATGCCTTGTAGGCTGACTTTGTCTATTATTCCGTTGACTAGTTTGCCTTTTTTGATTTTTACGTATGCGTCGTGTGGACATTTGGCTTTTTTGCATTCTTTGCAGTTTTGGCATAGTTTGGATTTGTATTCTAGGTTGAGTGAGGGTGGTAGTAGGGCTGAGAATAAGAGTTTTCCTGAGTATTTGTCGCCTTGGTCTGGTTTGGGCATCTTTTTGATGTCTGCTTTTATGAGCATTTTTTCTGCGATTTGTTTGGAGAATGCTACTCCTTTGCGTGTTAGTAGGAATCCTCCACTGACTAGATCTTCGTCTCCTTTGATGATTGGTGATCCAAATCGTGGGCTTATTATTTGGTCTTGGACTAGCATCAGGGCAAGTGCTTCTGCTTTGGCTTCTTCTGTTTGAAGTACGTGCAGGTTCATTTCGTCTCCGTCAAAGTCTGCGTTGTATGGTTTGCAGACTGTTGGGTGTAAGCGGAATGTTTTGCCGGGTAGGACTTTGACTATGTGGCACATCATTGAGATTCTGTGGAGTGATGGTTGACGGTTGAATAGGACTATGTCTCCGTTTTTGAGTTGGCGTTCTACTACGAATCCAACTTCTAGTTCTTCTATGAGTTCTTCTCTGTTGAGTTCTGTGACTTTTTTTCGTCTTCCGTCTGGTCTGATAACGTAATTGGCCATTGGGTATTCTGTGTTTCTGATGTATTGTTTGAGTCGGTCCATGTTCCAGGTGGTGGTTTTTTCTGGAACTGTGAGTTCTTTTGCAATGGGTTTTGGTACGCCTACTTCGTTTATGGATATGTTTGGGTCTGGTGAGATTACTGTTCTTGCTGAGAAGTTGACTCTTTTTCCTGATAGGTTGTATCTGAATCTGCCTTCTTTTCCTTTTAGGCGTTGAGCAAGTGTTTTGAGTGGTCGTCCTGAGCGGTGTCTTGCTGGTGGGATTCCTGAGACTTCGTTGTTGAAGTATGTGGTGACGTGGTATTGGAGTAAGTCCCATAAGTCTTCTATGATGAGTTGTGGTGCGCCTGCACTTATGTTGTCTCTGAGGCGTTGATTGATTCTAAGTATGTCTACTAGTTTATGTGTTAGGTCGTCTTCGCTGCGTTCTCCTGTTTCTAGTGTTATGCTGGGTCTGGTTGTGGCTGGTGGGACTGGTAGGGCAGTGAGGACTCCCCATTCTGGCCTGGCTTTTTTTGGGTCTATGCCGAGGAGGGCAAGGTCTTTGTCTGGTATTAGTTCCATTCTTCTGCGTATGTCTGAGGGAAGGAGGCGTTTTTCGCCTTCATAGAATGTGATTGGTTTGACTAGCTTGATTTTTTCTTGTTTTTTGTCGCAGTGTGGACATTTTCCTGCTTTTTTGGCTTTTGCTATGATGTCTATTTCTTGGTCGTCGGTGAGTTCTCCTTCAGTGATTATTTTTTTGTAGGTTTGGAGTTTGTTTGGTGGGAGTAAAAGTCTGCCGCATGATGAGCAGGTAGTTTTGAGTAGTGAGTATATCATTTTTATGTATCCTACGTGAAGTACTGGTCTGACTAGTTCAATGTGTCCGAAGTGTCCTGGACAGGATACCATTCTGGCTCCACAGCTTTTGCAGCGTAGGCCAGGATCAATTACGCCTAGGTGTAGGTCCATAAGGCCGCCTTCGATGGGATAGCCGTCTTCGTCGTAGGTGTCTGGGATTACTATTCTTATTTGGCTCATTTTTCTGATGATTTCTGGGTTGAGTATTCCGAATTCGACGCTTGCGACTTTCTTTGTTATTGTTTCCATGGGGCATCACCTATGCTTTGTCCTCCAATACTAGTTTTGGTCTGATTCCGCAGGCCATCATTTCGTCAAGTAATAGTTTGAATGCGTATGACATTTCTACTGGATCTACTTTTGTTGAGTTGCAGATTGGACAGTAGACTTTTTTGCGTATTAAGTCGTTTACTCCAATGCTTCCGCATTTTTCGCAGACTAGTTCTGTGACAAGATCTGATTCTTTGAGTAGTCTTTCGAGTAGGAGCATTGATGCTCCATGTCCTATCAGCGTGTCTCTTTCCATTTCTCCGAATCTTAGTCCTCCTTCTCTTGCTCGTCCTTCTGTTGGTTGTCTGGTTAAAATTTGGACTGGTCCACGTGATCGGGCGTGGATTTTGTTTGAGACTAGGTGTTTGAGTTTTTGGTAGTAGATTACTCCGGTAAATATTTCGGCTTCAATGCGTTCTCCTGTCTTTCCGTTGTATAATATTTCTCTTCCGTCTGATTTGAATCCTCTTTCTTCTAGTACTTTTTTGAATCCTTCATAGTCAATGTGTTCAAATGCAGTTGCGTCCATTTCTGTTCCGCGCAGGCTGTTTGCTTTTCCTCCTATGACTTCTAGGATGTGACCGATGGTCATTCTGGATGGTACTGCGTGGGGGTTCATTATTAAGTCGGGGGATACGCCGTATTCGGTGAATGGCATGTCGTGTTGTGGTACGATAAGGCCTACAACTCCTTTTTGTCCGTGTCTGGATGCAAATTTGTCGCCGATTTCTGGAATTTTTGGTGACCGTACGCGTACTTTTACGAGTTTGTTGCCGGTGGGTGCTTCTGTTACCATTACGGAGTCTATTGTTCCTTTTTCGCGGTGTCTCATGGTGGTGGAGTTTTCTCTTCTTTTTTCTTCCATCATGCTGAGTTCGCCGACTTCTTCAAGGAATCTTGGTGGTGATGTTCTTCCGACGAGTACGTCTCCTCCTTTGATTTCACATTCTGGGATGCAGATTCCGTCTTCTCCTAGGTATGTGTATGCGTCTTCTCCTCTGTATCCTTGGATTTCTGGGTTTGGGAGTTCAAATCTGTCTTTTTGTCCTCCTGGGTATCTAACTTCTTCTGCGTTGTATGTACGATAGAAAGTAGAACGCATTAGTCCGCGTTCTATTGATGATTTGTTTAGTATGATTGCGTCTTCCATGTTGTATCCGTCAAAAGGCATTATTGCGATGACTACGTTTTGTCCTGCTGGTCTTTTGTGTACTCCAATTATTTTGGCTTGAGCTGTTATTGCTATTGGTTTTTGGGCGTAGTGTAACAGGTGGCTTTGGGTGTCCATTCTTTCTTGGAAGTTGCTTTGGTATATGCCTAGGGATTGTTTAAGCATTGCTGATGCCATGGTTACTCTTGGTGATGAGTTGTGGTCTGGCATTGGTGCTACGCCGGATACTGCTCCTAGTATGAGGCAGGGATGAATTTCCATGTGTGTGTGTTCTGGTGTTAATTCTTCTTCTTTGATTGCGATGAATGACATTTCTTCTTCTTCTGCGTCTAGGTATTCTACTGGTCCTTGTTCCATTATGTCTTGCCATGTCATTTCGTCTTTTTCGATTTGTTTTATGTGTTCTTTTGTGAGTTTGGGTTTGCCTTCTTCTACGACTATTAGTGGTCTGCGTGTTCGGCCTGCGTCAGTGTTTATGTAGACTTCATCTAGGTCATGATAGTAGCATACGTTTAGGTCTGTTGGCATGTCTCCTTTTCTTCTTTTTCTTTTGATTGCGTCTACTAGTTCTAGTGGTTTTTGATGGAAGCCTAAGAGCTTTCCGTTTAGGTATACGCTTGTTCCTATCATGCTTCTTCCCCCTTAAAGACTACTCCAAGCTTGTTAAGTGTTTTTTCAACTTTTTCTTCTTGACATCCTTGTGATACTACTGCTCCTATGGCAAAGTTTTTGACTAGTCCACAAGATTGTCCTTCTGGTGTTTCGTTTGGACAGAGTTTTCCCCAGTGTGTGGGATGCAGGTCTCTTGCTTCGAAGTGTGGGTGTACTTTGCTTAGTGGTGAAATGACTCTTTTCATGTGTGAAACTGTGGCCATGAATGTTGTTCTGTCGAGTAGTTGTGAAATTCCTGTTCTTCCTCCAACCCAGTTGCCTGTGGCCATTGCGTATTCAATTCTGCTGGTCATGGCGTCTGGTCTGACTAGCGTGCGAATCTGGAGTTTTTTGCCTCGCGCGAAAGCGCGGTCAATCTGATAGTTAATGTCTTTGATGAAGTAGCCGAATGCATAGCGGAAGAGTTCTTCCATTAGCATGCCGGACAGCTTGATTCTTTTGTTGATGTAGTGGTCTTTGTCGTCTTCGTTTTCTACGTTGTTTGCGACGTTGGTGGCTTTTTCCATCATTCTGCATAGGAAGAGGGCTTTTCTGAGTCTGTCTTCTTTTCCTGTGCCTAAGTGTGGGAGTAAGTAATTATCAAGGATTTGTTCTGCTCTTAGTTGGCGGTATTCTGTTGGTTGTCCTGCTGCTACTCGTTTGCCGATGTAGTCTAGTGCTTCTTCTTTGTTTTTGGTTTTTACTGCTTCTTTGTTGAGTAGTAGGTCGTTCATGAATTCTTTTTTGTTTTTGAATGCTGCGAATAGGTCTTTGTCTTCTGATAGTCCTAATGAGCGTAGTACTGGGATGATGTTTAAGTTTCTTGGTGATGCTGGGAAGGATACGTAAAAGATTCCATTGTTTTTTCTTTCTACTCCGATTTTTGCGCGGAATCCTTCTTTTACTGAGAAGATGCGTACTGTGACTAGTTCTTTGTCACTTCTTAGTTTTTTTGAGACTATGGTGCGGTTTTGTGCTAGGTCTTCTATTGCTACTAGAACGCGTTCTGAGCCATTGATGATAAAGTATCCTCGTGTGTCAAGAGGATCTTCTCCTGCTACTATGAGTTCGTCTTCGTTCATTTTGTTTAGGTAGCATAGGTTTGAGCCTATCATTACTGGGAGCATGCCGATGAAGATTTGTTGGGTTTCTTTTTCAACGTTGTCTTGTATTAATGTTAGGTCTATTAGGACTCTGGCTTCGTATGATTGGTTGCGGAGTCTGGCTTCCATTGGAGTGATTTTTCTGTGGGATCCGTCTGCTTCTAGGATTCTTGGGAGTTCTAGGGTGACTTTTCCTAGTTTGATTGTTATTCCGTGGCTTGATTCTATTTTTGCTTGCTCGTCAACTATTTTTTGTAGTTTGTTTTCTACAAAGTTGTTGTATGAGTCTAGGTGTTGTTTGACGAGAGAATTTTCTTTTAAGAATATTTCAGCTATCTTTAAGTACAACTACTCACCCTCTTTTTTTAATAAACTATCCGATAGTAAACGGATTCGCCTGCGGTTATAGAATCGCGTGTTATCTTGATTAAATCGCCTTTTTTGGCTTTGATTGCTTTGATAACTGGGTCTTCTTCACTTATTCCAGGAAATTGGCTTTCTTCAAGCTTGTTTTCCTTTAAAAACTTCTCTACTTGTGTTTTAGAGAGAATCTCATGTTTTGGTACTAATATATGTTCCAGAATCACATTCGAGTCGAGCACGTGCACTCCTCCCAAAAAAAGACTCCTTTATTTTATATGTATGCATATATAAACTTTTTGGTCTAGGCTGTTTGGATTATGGCTATTAGTCCCATTCCGATTATGAAGATTACAAAGGATAGAATTATTGCAGCAAATTTCATTCTGTTAAGTTTTTGTTGTTTGTCTTTTATGAGTCCTTTGGCTTCTACAAAGATTAATTTTATTTGTTCATCTGTGTATTTCATTTTTCTTAGTTTTTCTTCCATTTCTTCTTCGTAGTAGTCTCGTTCGAACAGTTCTTTTGTGGATTCTATGACACTTGCATCTATCTGTTCTTCCATGGGTTTAGCTTACTTCTGTCTGGTATTTAAATGTTTCCTGGTTGAGTGGGAGGTTGAGGGTTTGTTACTATTATTTCAATTTCTTTGTTGATGTCTGTGTCCATTGGAACGTCTAGTGTTGCTTTTAGTTTCCATTTTATTTGCATGGTGGTTCCGCTCATGAATTGCATGGCGTTGACGACGTTGCCTACTGTTCCTTCTGGTTTTTCTGCTGTTTGTATTTGTGGTACTGTTACTTGGAATGGATATTCTTTGCTATCGTATTCTTTTTCTCCGTCTAGTGTGACTTTGAAGCTGTGGAGTGTGGCTGTGTTTGTTTTCTTTTTTTGTCCTCCGGTCATTCCTACTCTAACTCCGCCTACGTTTGCTCCTGGGCCTCCGTAACTGGTTTTGTTTTGTTCTCCTGTAAATAAGAGTCTGAATTCTTTTGCTTTGTGTGGCTTGTTCATTGTTAGTTTGACTGTTCCTTGTATAGTTTCTCCATAGGCATAGCTTGTTTTTGGGATTACTATTTCAATGTTTCCTTTCTTTCCGAACATTATATCACCAATTAAGCAAAGGAGGTAATCATATAAAAAGTTTTTGAACGCCCCGGCCGGGATTTGAACCCGAGTCCTAGGATGTCTGCACCGTGAGAACACGGGTTTAGAAAGGGCGGAGCCCTTCTTTCGACAGTCCCAGATGATAGTCCACTACACTACCGGGGCGTGCGCCAATATTTTGTGTAATCCCTTTTTTAAGCATAACGGAAAAGAGCGATTTGGGTTATTATAAAAATGATGTATCCGAATAGGAATAGCAGTCCTGCAAGTTTTCCTAGTTTTTTCTTGGTGGTCATGAAGTATAAGATTATTCCATTTATTAGGAGCATAAATATGATTGCTGGTCCTATTGTTGCGAATGCTACTGGGATTGGTGTAAATAGTCCTCCTATTCCAAGCACTAGAGTAAGGTTTACTATGCTTGTTCCGAGTACTTCGCCTATTGCAAGAGATTTATGTTTTTCTCTTATTGCTGTTACTGCTATGGCTATTTCTGGCAGGCTGGTACCTAATGCTAGGATGGTTATGCTGATTAAGTGCATTGCTGGGAGGTCTGTTTCTAGTGATTCTACCATATTATGTACTGATTCTACTACTACATAGCTTGAGACGATTATGAATGCTATTGCTAGTAGTAAAATTCCCATTTCTACAAATGCAGACAAGTAACCTTTCAGGGTGTTGTAGGCTTCTTGTACTGCGTTAATGCTGTGTGGTAGGATTGTTTTTATTCCTAGGTTTATTTTTGTTTTTGGGATTATAATTACGTACACTAAGAAGATCCCAATGAGTGCTAGTCCACTGAAAACGCCTATTTCTCCTATCCAAAGAAATATGATTGGTAATATGCTTATTCCGAGCAGTATTTCTGCGTGTCGTATGAACTCTTTTTGTTTGATTAGTACTCCTTGAAAAAATGCAACTAAACCAAATACAAGCAGTTTGTTGGCTACGTTTGATCCTATTACGTGTCCTATTATGACTTCACCTCTTCCACTCAAACCTGCCATAATCGAAACCCATAATTCTGGAAGAGACGTAGCAATAGCTATTATCACAAAACCTACTGCGAATTCTCCGATTTCTAAGTGTTTTGCTAGGTTTATGCTTGCTTTTATCGCGCTGTGGCTTGCTTTTGCTAGTACTGCTAGTGATAGTAAGAAAATAGCAATGTTTGGGAGTAATTCTGTTGGCAGCATTTCATTTGTTCTACTGCTGTAGTTAATTTAAGGTTGTTGTTTTAGAAACTTTTTTACGTGTTCTTTAGCTTCTTTTAGATCTGTGTATTCTTTTAGTGTGAATGATTGAATTTCTTCTTTTGTTATTCCTGCTATCATGCTTGATAGTTTGTTTGGCCAATAATCTTTTTGGTATAGTGCAAGAATCGGAATTTCTTCAAATCCCATTTTAGGACGTAAATATGCATGTGCAAGTTCTATTCCTGTGCCGAGACTAGGTGTTGAAACTTCAAATATTGCTGCGTTTATGTTTCCTTCTAATGCCTTAATCATGTTTGTTCTTGCCCATGTGCGTCTGGCAAATTCTTCTTCTGGTGCTTTTCCGAATTCTTTTTCGAGTATTGTGCGGGCTTCTTGTAGTGTTCTGCCTGTGACGTGTTCTGATACTGGTTTGCCGTAGGTTTTTATTGTGGTTAGCAGTTCTTGATGAAAAATTGCTCGTTCTCCTCTTTGTTGTTCGCCTTGTATGGCTGTTCCGTAAAAAATTTTCATTGTTTTCACCTGAAGAAATGAGGTCCCGCCTCCCGGATTTGAACCGGGGATCTGTCGGTAGCGGCGGTCGAAGAGCAATGCTCTTACTCCTTCTACAGCCGACCGCGTTACCCCTACGCTAAGGCGGGTTCGTTAAGTATTGTGTGTTCCTGTTTTTAAGTTTTCCTGATTTTGATAGAATATTTTTTAGTTTTTGTGAACTTTTTTCTAAAAAGTTCAGTGGGACCGCTGAGATTTGAACTCAGGTCTCGAACCCCCGAAGCTCGAAGGATACCAAGCTACCCTACGGTCCCAGTATCCTATCTTTCAAGTAAAAAAGTTAAAAAACTTTTGTGCGTTAAAGTCGTGCAAGGATATCTTCTGCGACTTTCTTTCCGGATAAGAGCATTCCGCCGAAGATTGGTCCCATTCTTGGAGCTCCAAACACTGCGTTTGCGGCCATTCCTGTGACGTATAGGCCTGGGTAGACTTCTTTGGTGTTTTCGACTACTAGTCGTTCTGCTTTTCCTGCCCACATGGATTTTTCTCCTTCGATTTTGCCTGTTGGTGTGTTGAGCTTACCTACTTTTCTTTGTACTACTTTACAGACTTCTAATGGATGGCCCGTGGCTTCTATGCAATATTTAGCTTCTATGGTCAAGGGGTCTACATGTAATCCTGCTATGTCAACAGTGCTCCAATTGAGGACGAAACCGTTGATTTTGTTTTCTCTTATCATGACGTCTTCTACGCTTATGCAGTTGAACAGTTTGGCTCCTGCGTCGGTTGCTCCTGCGATGAGTTTTGCTACAGCTTCGATGGAGTCTGCTGTGTATTGGCCTTCACGTTCTTTGCTTTTTATTCCGAATTCATTGAGTATTGGCTTAGCTTCTTCTTGGACGACTATTGTGGGGTACATCATGCCTCCTCCCCACATTCCTCCGCCTAAACTTAATTTTCTTTCGAACAAGGCGACTTTTTTGTTTTGTTCTGCTAGGTATTTTGCTGCTATTAGACCAGAAGGACCGCCTCCTGCTATTGCAACGTCTACATGCAGACTGTCAAGAAATCGTGCTGTTGATTCTTCTATTATGGCTTTTGTGATTTTGGTTTCGTCGAGCATTTTATCACATTCTATTTTTGCGTGGAGTGGTTTATATTATACTAGGAAGTGCGACAAGAATGGCTCCTGCTATCATTATTAATGAGGAAACAAAGCGTTTTTTAAGATCTGTTTTTTCTCCAAGCCATGCATAACCTAAAAACAATGCTATCACTATGCTCAACTGGCTTAACGGGAAAATAACACTGATTTCTGCGGCATCGAAAGAATAAGCAAACAAGAATAAGTAATAATATATTACGCCGTAAATGAGTCCTGTTATGAGTATAGTCCCTCCTTGATTTTTGATTATTTTTTTCATGTGCTGTTTTCGGCCAATGATTCTAAATCCATGCAATGCGCAGGGAATCCAGTACATTGCGAGTCCGTAAAAGCTTTTGCTTATTTCAAGTTGGTGAATGTTATACTTGTCGAACAGGCTTACAATCCCAGTTAAAAAAGCGGTTAGGATGACAAGCTGAACTCCTCTATCTTCTAGTTGTTTCAGGGAACCTTTTTTCCAGGTCAAGAAAAATGCTCCTGCAAAAACTACTATTGTTCCGAGAATTTTTTGTACTGTCACTGCTTCTCCTAGAAACACAACTGCCAGAATCAAAACAAATATTATTTTCAAATTGTTTAATGGAGCGTACAAAGACACTTCTGTTCTTTTGGTTGCATTGAATCCTGTGATGTTTATCAAAAACCAAAGAAATGCAGCAGCAAGCAAATAAAGCCAAGCATCGCCTTGAGGCAAAGTTACGTCTTCTAGGAAAAACAATGGAATGAATGAAAATCCTGCTACTAACGTGAACAAGAACGAATAGCTTGCTACGTCTTCGTCTTTAGTGACTTTCCTGTGCAAGACTTTACCAAATCCACCAATGACTGTTGCTATTAGGATTGCATAAAGCCAAGACATAATGTGTTTTTAGGAGGAATACACTTAAAATAACAGCGTGAACTTTGAAAACAGGTAAGGTGCTCAAATGATGACAATCAACGAATTCATAAAAGCTCTGAAAAAACGCTACGGTGTTTTTCCAATGAGCGATCCATTCCAAGTACTCATCTTTACAATCCTTTCCCAACGCACAAAAGATTCGAATACCACGGAAGCCACAGCCAGACTCTTTTCAAAATACAAAACTCCAGAACAAATAGCCGAAGCCCCACTGAAAGAAATTGAACTCCTGATCAAGCCAGCAGGATTCTATAAAGTTAAATCCAAATACGTTAAAAATGCTTCTCGTTGTGTTGCGCGAGAAGGTATGCCTGACACCTTAGACGCACTGCTCGCGCTGCCAGGTGTTGGCCGCAAGACTGCTAATTGTGTGCTTGTGTATGGCTACAACAAACCTGCGATTCCAGTGGATGTGCACGTGCATCGCATTTCTAACAGGCTAGGTTTTGTCAATACTAAAACTCCTGAACAGACCGAGCAGGAGCTCATGCGGTTAATTCCAAAAAATAAGTGGATTCTCGTTAATAGCCTGCTAGTCAAATTTGGACAAGAGCTTTGTAGTGCAAAACCACGCTGTTCGCACTGTCCAATAGCAAAAAAATGTTCTTACCCTGACAAGCGATAACTATTTTCTCAAGAGTTTGTCCAAGAGTTTTTTGTTGTCTCTTGGTCCTGTTATCAAGAGCGAATCTCCGCCTTCAATTTTCTGTGCGTCCGTGGGCATGTAATGCCAACCGTCTTTTTTCTTGATTGCAAGTAATTGCATGCCTGCTGCTTCTATGAGATTGAGTTCCTCTAGCCTCTTGCCAACAAGCGCAGCGTTAGGATTTACTTGTTCTTTGTAAATTCCTGTTTCTCCACTCATAAGTGCTTCTTTGATTATCGGATGCTTTTTCATGCCATGCAAAACTATCTCAGCTATGGCTCTAGCTCGGTCAGAGATTTGTTCTGTGTTCTCTGCTAGCCTAAGAACTGCAAGCATGCCTTCTGCTTCTTCTGGAGGCAACCTGCTGAGGATAGTTTTTAACTGGACTTCTGTTTTAAGTTGGTCGATGCGATTTTCCAGTTCAATAACGTCTTTAGCGAGCTCTTTGTCATCGAGTAGCACCGCGCTATACGCTAAATCAACCACTAGTGCGCTCAAGTCTCGCATGTCGATTAGGTAGTCAAGTACTCCTCTTTCATCGCCCATGACTTTTTTGACGTCTCTTACTGTCATTTTTTTCTCCTCACATTATGATTAAACTTGAAATACTTATAAACGTTATCACTCCAACCAGGTCACTGAACGTGGTCAGCACTGGCGATTCAAAATTATCTGGATCTAAATTGTTCCTAATTGTGAAATAGGCTACTCCAATCGCTAAAAACAGGGAAAGGCTTACTACTATTATTGCTGATAAAAGAGTAGCTGTTAAAAACTTAGCGAATGGAAGCGGTTCTGCTCCCAACTGAAAAAATTCACCTATTGCATAAGCAATTGAAGTAAGTATCACAAAAGTGATTAAAGTGCTAATCATTGTTGCTTCAGCATTAGCGATTATTCTGCCACGCTTCTTTTTTAATCCATATTTTCCAAGCTGTAATGCCGAAGTTAAGCGGCAGCTGAATGTGCTTGCTAGTCCTCCACAAACTCCGATAAAGCCAGGAATAATTATTACTATTGTTGGAAATCTTGTTAACAACTCCATGTTTCCTTCTAGGGTCAATCCTGCGAAAACACTTAGCAAAGCAATCGCAATTAAAAACAAGACACTTTGTTTCACCTGAGTTTTCCAAGAAATCATACCAAACCACTCCACAAGGAATAACCTACTGTCAAAATATACACGATTAGCACTAACAGGAGATCTCCAATCGTTGTTATCAATGGAATAGTTATATTATCCGGATCCAAATGCTTTTTTATTGAATAGCGTATTAACACTGCAGTGAAAATTCCAAGCAATAGCGCGCTAACTAAACTTGATGTAATCGCAACAAACAGAAAAAAACCCAGAGTTGCCTTAATGCCCAACGCCTGTGATGCGACATAAGCAAACATGGCCACTACTGTAGATGAAATTAACGCTAGCACAAAAGAACTTTTTATTCCCTCAACCACGGTTTTGTTGAACAGATTCTTCTTCCTCATCAATCCCAAATGATGCGCGCTTCCTAATCTAGCAGCAAAAGTCGAGGAGATTGCGCCTCGCAGGTTCATTAATGAAGGCAAAATAACCAGCACGCCAGGAATGAACGGAGTATAATCTACTTGTATTAACAGGTTAGTAGAAGTGTACCTGTTTAAGAGCATTCCTAACATTACTCCAGCAGCAAGTTCGCCTACACCAGCAATTAAAAGAAACGGCACGCTTTGCTTGACTATCCTCTTTATCTCGCGCAGGTGTTTTACCATCAGGGAATCATCGAAGTATTCGTATTTAAGTCTTCCGTCATATTGTCGTTCTGGCGTTTTGTGTTATCTTTTGGTTAACTTACGTCAAATTGGTAGGAAACACTTTTTTATTTATCAAAAAAGATTAAATAGATTAAAAAACAATATTTTCATTCTTTGAGGTGCTCGATTAATGCCTAAAATTTATTGTTCAAAGATAATTCATAAAATGAATGAAGCTGCTAACAAGGATAAATCGCTCAAAGATATCTTAAATATTCTTGCTAAAGAAACTCGGAAAAAGTTTGACACAAGTTCTGCAACTGTATATCTTATAAAAGGAGATCATCTTGTAATTACTAATCTTAGGCTTGACAGTCGTATCCTGAAAAACATAGAACATATTACCGGAGTTAAACTCAATCAAGTAAAGGTTAAACTAAAAAAAGGTGGGTACTACGAAAAAGCTCTTAGAACCGGAAAATCCTCCCTTCTAACTAATCCTCAACAAATAGAAGATTTGATGTGTGAGTTTACTGATTCTAAAGCTATTCAAATGACCGTTCCTAGAATAAGAAAACTTTTGAACCTGCATTCTGTTATTGTAACTCCTTTGATTTTCGGCAAAGAAAAAATAGGAATACTTGACATAGGACGAAAAAGCCAATTTACTAAACAAGAAGTTGAAGAAATCCGCGCAATTTCCTCTAACGTAACTTCAATAATCAAAAGAAAAAGAACAGAGGATGAGTTGAAAGACTACAAAAGATATCTACAGTTAGTCTTAGATGATTTTCCTGATTTAGTCATGCTCTTGGATTCAAATGCAAAAATTCTTGAAATTAATGGCAAACCTGAATCATTCCTGGGATTCACTAAAAAAGAAATGATTGGAAAGAGCATCCTAACATTTGGAACAATGCCGCCTAAAGAAAGAGAAAAAGTAACAAAAGATTTTAAAAAAATCTTTAAAAAAGAAGATACTCTTGTTCGGCAGTATCCTTTTATGACAAAAGCAGGAGAGTCTGTTTTTGTAGAAGTACAAAGTAAAGAAATCAAGATCCATGGAAGTTCTCACGTAGTTTCACTAGTCAGAAACATAACAGAAAGAAAACAAGCAGAAAAGAAGCTTAGTGTATCCGAAAAAAGATTCAAATCGATATTCCTAACATCTCCAGACGGAATACTTACGTTTGACCTTATGGGGTCAATAACTTCTTGCAACCCTGCATTCCTACGCCTAACCGGCTTCACTGAAAAAGAAGTAATCGGAAAGCACTTTACTGCTCTTCCAACCCGCTTCATGCAAGATACTCCTACCTACCTCAAGCTATTCGAATCTGTTGTGACTACTGGAAAAAGTGTTCACGTACCTGATTTTCGCTGGGAAAACAAAAAAGGAGAGGTACGTTGGGGCGAGGCTAAACCTAGTATCATAAAATGCGAAGGAAAAATTTGTGAAATTCAAGTAATCCTACGTGACATTACCGAAAGAAAGGAACTAGAAAAAAAACGGAAAAAAGCAAAAAAATTCATTGAAGAAGAAATCAAAAAGAAAACCAAGCAACTCCAAATTGCAAACAAGCTTCTCAGAGAAGCTAACTTAGGACTAAACAGAGATCAAAACAAGCTCAAAAAGAAAATGAACAAACTTATAAGCGGAATGACTCTGTCAAAAAATGAAAAACTTGTGCTTTATGGTCTAGTACGATACCCTAACTTAAACGACCAACAGCTCTCCAAAAAAATTGGAGTTAAACGAAGCACGCTCACAGCAGTCAAAAATAAATTACATCACACAGGGTTCTATCATACTATTGCTCTACCTGATTTTAGAACAATTGGCTGTGAACTCATGTGCATAATAAACTATTCTAAACCTCTCACCCAGGAAGTCATAAAAAAATTAGAGCATAATCCTAACATGGTATACAATTTATCGACAGAAAAAAACTTTTTAGGAGTACTCCTATCCAAAAACTTTACTGAAGCAAAACACGCAATAGACCTTTTCAGAGAGACAGGAGATGACGAGGAACACTTACATGTAGCTTATTACCCACTTGAAACAAGCAGTATTCCCATCCTAGATTTTAGTCAGGTACTAGCAAAAAAGTTTGAACTGCCATATGGAAAAGAACAACCCAAATCAATCAAACCAATAGCAAAATTAAAAGAAAATGAGAAAAAAGTGCTTCATGCAATACTGAAGAATCCAGAAACAACAGACACTAACCTCTCCAGCAAACTTAAAATGTCACGCTCTACCATAAGCCAAATAAAAAAACGCTTAATAAAAAACAAAACGATAAACATCGTAAACATTCCAAACATGAAAAAATTGCACTATGAGCTAATTGCTTACATCTATTCCAGAAAAGATATGTCAAAAATAATCAAGGATGTTCCCTCATCCTGTGTGTTCACGATATCAGGAGAAAAAGAAACCAGTTGCTTCTTCGTATTCGAAAACTATGCCCAATACTCTTCTGAGTACAAAAAAATACTAGAAGAAACTCAACTAGCGAACCAGAAAGGAGAACACGATTCTATTCTATTCCCAATGACGGAAGTAGCAAATAACTCCTTTTCCTTCTCTAAACTAGCAAAACTTTAAAAACAAACGTTTGCAATAATTAATCAATGAGCTTGTTTTTAGTGCTAAAAGGATGGATAAACGCACTAGTAGAACTGGTAAAAGGAATATTCTGGATTGCACTTCATCCACTCACAACTGTTGGCAGAATCATTCAGTTGATAACTGGTTCAGTACATGCAGCAACACATCCAAAACGCGTAGGTGGATTTCTTAAATCCTCTCCTTATGAGCCTTACAAAGCTATGACCCTGCTAGCAGTGGTAGGAGCTATTGGCATAGTCAGTATGGGTTTTATCAATAGTGAACCTGGCATAATTACATCTGAGATACTTCTAACTGCTTCAGGTATCGCTTACTTACTATGGCGTTCAAAAGATTTTTATCAAGGCAGAACACATACAGCAGATGGCATTGATGGATTCATACTGCTAGTCGAATTAATGCCTCTTATCGGGGGGCTAGCAGTAATCTCAAGACTCGCTAAAACTGAAGGCATAATCGCTAGAGTTGAAGGTACTGCAGCAAAAACAGGCAGACTCTCCAAATCAGTTAACAAGCATGCTAAAACACTGAAACCAAGTCATGCAAAAACAATCAAGAGTGCACACGGTGTTAATGTAATCCAACCAACATTAAGCGTTGGAGAATGGGCTACTCATTGGATTAAAATTAGTGACGAACTCACACACAAGTTTTTCCGGCCATTAAAAGACATCGGCAAAAGAATTAAACGGTGATACCACAAAGTCTATTTACCATTCATTGACTTCTCTTTTCAGCCTTTCACACTCATCAAAAACAATATTATTCAGACGGCTATTGATTATCACTAACTACCGAAAAATGTTTCTTTCAGAGATTTTAAGAAAGGACGCTTTATACCAAGCCCCTTGTCCAGTTTTTTCCTTAGCTTGCCCTCATTGAGCACTCCTATAATCTTGTCCTGTTTCCCATTGCTGATGACAAAGAGAGTTGGAGTGGCTGTGACGCCATACTCATCTGCAAGCCTTTTGCCCTCTGCTGTTTTTGTCCTTAACTTCCTGAAGCTCACGTCTTCGTTCTTGTAGTCCCGCAGAACGCGCTTGACCACAGAAGCCGCTTTTGGGCAGTGTGGGCAGTGCGAGGAGACGAAAAGCAGTAGTTTCATCAATCTCCTCTCACAAAGAGACCGCAAAAGCATTTGCCCTCGTCTTTTATCTCCTGTTGGTGATAAGCACAGGGGCAGATAATGCGCTCGTTTTCTTTTTCATCATCAGTGACTCTTCTGCATGGACAGTACATCTTACCATACTCCACTTCTTTTGCAAGCATACCATTGATTACTCTCTCAACATCCTGCTTATCCGGGTTCAATTTTAAACCCTCTTTTTCTGCGTGTTCTTTCATCTGTTTGTAGACCTCATCATATCCCATTTAGTCACCTCGTTCATTCTGACCATTAAGATTAGTGTTCAACCACTGCTGTACACTCAATTCACCTAAAGCACCAACAAATTCACTGACAACCACTCCATTTTTGAACATCTTAACAGAAGGAATTGACGATACACTGAACACGTGACTTATCCTTGGGTTCAAATCAACGTTGATTTTAGCCAACACAAACCCTCCTTTATGGTCATTGGCCAGTTTTTCCAGAACTGGTCCTAATCGAGTGCAGGGAAGGCACAGTGGAGACCAAAAATCCACTACCACTGGTGTCTTGTTGGAACGTTGAAGTACCTCTTCATTGAAATTATTATCTCCTGCTTCAACAATCGCTTGAACATTATTCTGTTTTTGAAAGAATTCTTTCATTTTCTTGGCTCGAATCTTCTCTAATTCATCCATGTAATCACCAAAATAGTAAGGATTATTTCTGCCACTACTGGTTTATACTTGTGTTGGAGTAGTGAGTTCAAATAGGTGTTGAAAACCTAAGTTCAATACTTAAAACTCTTGTTCAATTGTGCCTAAGTCCAAATATTTTACTACCAACGCGGATGAGATTTGCTCCTTCATTCAATGCTTTTTCGTAGGAGTCGCTCATTCCCATTGACAGATACATGATTTTAGTGTTTGGCAGTCCAAGCCCTTGCAATTCTTTGAACACTGTCCTGGTTTTCATAAAGTAAGGTGTTGGATCTTGATTTATTGGACCCATGGTCATTAATCCTTCCAGTCGAACATACGCGAGTTTAGACACTTCCTTTGCAAGCGGAAGCACATCGCACGGCATAACACCCTGCTTTTGAGATTCCTCTGCACTGTTGACCTCAATGAGCACGGACATTATTCTATTTTCCAGCCTGCACTGCCTGTCAATTTTTTCAGCCAGTTTCAAAGAATCAAGCGTTTCTATCATATCATGAGTTGAGACTACTCTCTTGACTTTGTTCTTTTGGAGGTGTCCAATAAAATGCCACTTGACTATTTTTGAGTCTTCTCCCAAAGCTTTAATCATTTCAAGAGATTCCTGAACATAATTTTCTCCAATTATTCTTACTCCTGCATTAATAGTTTCCTTCACTTCTGGAAGCGTTCTGCCTTTTGCTGCCACTACCAGTTCAGCTCCATCTGGAAGTATTGAAAGAAGTTCGCGCACGTTCATTGTTATATCTGACATTAGTATACCTTCTCTGCTATCTTTTGTTTTACTGTTTTTAACACATATACTTATCCATCACACTCAATACCCTTGCCACAAAAAAAGACCAAAAAAGCAGAATAAGCCTCGGATGGGATTTGAACCCATGACCCCTTGCTTACAAGGCAAGTGCTCTACCCCTGAGCCACCGAGGCGTGGCATAGACTATGCCTACTCTTTTATAAATATAATTCGGTTCTATTTACTTATGTTTTCCACTCAACTTACAAAAAACTCAAAAAACACTCGTTTAATCTTTCGATTAGACATTTCCTTGCCCATAGCTTATTCCATGGATCAAGAATCTCTTACTGAAATAGCCTTTCAATTATGCGGGTCAGTTAAAGACTATGTTGCAGCTATAGCTATAGACAGTCCTTTTTTCATAGCAGTAGGACCAGTAAACGCAGAGAAAATAACGCGCAAATTTAATCTTCCATTCATTGCAGATTTCAATCTAGCTGAAACTCCAGAAGCAAGCCTTTGGATAGCAGAACATGCATTCAACGCAGGCTTCGACGCGCTAGTAACTCATTCATTCATGGGCAGCCAATGGCTTCGTGAACTCCAAACTTTTTCAGACACTAAAGAAATTATTCCAGTGGTAGGAATGAATCATGGCTCAGCTTACGAATACATGAATCCTCAAACCAAAAAATTCTGTGAGACCGTGCGAGACCTCAACCTGAAAACCATAATCGCTCCTTCCGACCAAAGCATGATAGAAAACATTCGCATTTACCTTCCAGACCAGATACTCCTCGCGGACTCAGAGCTAGCTACAGCAGGCGAATTTATTCGCGCGGGAGCAGACTTTGAGATGTTCGGTAAGACAATCCATGATTCAAAAGATCCGGAAGAAACTGCCTTAAAACTAATGGAAAAATTAAGAGAAACGTTCAAGTAACTTATTTAAACAGAGCCGAGTATAAGCAGTCTGTTTCTTTTTTAGTGGGGGAAAGAATGATTAAAATTGCGCCTTCAATATTGTCAGCAGATTTCAGTAAGTTAGCTGAAGAAATTCACTTAGTTGAAAAAGCAGGTGCAGATTTAATTCACGTAGATGTAATGGACGGCCATTTCGTACCAAACATAACTATTGGTCAACCAGTTGTCAAAGCTCTCAGTAAAGCAACTGATTTGCCTTTAGATGTTCATTTAATGATAGAACATCCTGACAGATACTTAAAAAGTTTCGCTGAAGCAGGCGCAAACATAATAACAATTCATCCAGAAGCCAACACTGACATAAAATCAGCATTAAAGACAATGGAAGACCTTGGAGTAACACTAGGACTAGCTCTAAAACCAGCTACTCCAATACAACAAATAAAACCATACCTAAAAGACTTAGACGTAGTAATGATTATGTCCGTAGAACCAGGTTTCGGAGGACAAACACTTTTGCCAGGCACTCTAACCAAAATCACAGAACTCAAAAAACAATTTAAAGGCGACATAGAAATAGACGGCGGAATAAACACAAACACAATAAAAGACGCAGTCAAAGCAGGCGCAAACATCATAGTCGCAGGCAACGCAATATTCGGAGCAAAATATCCTGCAAAAGCACTAAAGGAGTTGAAAGATCTTGCCAACGATTGCTGAACTAGAAGAAAAAGCAGCCCTGTTAAGAAGACACGTAATAAACATGACCTACGAAGCAGGCTCAGGACATCCAGGAGGCTCCCTTTCAGCAGCAGACATAATAACTGTCTTATACTTCCACAAACTAAAACACAAACCAAACAACGAATACTGGCCAGAACGCGACAGATTCGTTCTAAGCAAAGGACATGCCGCGCCAATCCTTTACGCTGCACTCGCAGAAAGCGGCTACTTCTCTACAGACGAACTTAAATCACTACGCAAAATCGGAAGCCTGCTTCAAGGACATCCAGACAGAACCAAAATTCCTGGAGTTGAAGTTTCTACAGGCGCGCTAGGACAAGGTCTTTCAGTAGCAGTTGGCATGGCACTAGCAAGCAAACTGGACAAAGCTGATTGGCATGTTTATGCCATGGTTGGAGATGGAGAATGCCAAGAAGGAGAAATATGGGAAGCAGCGATGAGCGCAGCTCACTACAAACTAGATAACCTTACAGTGTTCCTTGACAGAAATGGACTGCAAATAGATGGTCCTACAGAAGAAATAATGGCATTAGAACCACTAGACGATAAATGGAAAGCGTTTGGCTGGCACGTCAAGCGCATTAATGGTCATGACATTAATGCTATTATGCAAGCAATCGAAGAACCCCACCCAAACAAACCTTACATGATTATTGCTGATACTATTAAAGGAAAAGGAGTTTCCTTCATGGAAAACCAAGTTTGCTTCCATGGAAAAGCACCATCAAAAGAAGAAACCTGTACTGCAATGGAGGAACTAGCATGTTCAAGCCAGGAGAAATGATTGCCACTCGCGAAGCATACGGTAAAAAGCTGGTAGAACTAGGCGAAAAGAATGAACGCATAGTAGTGCTAGATGCAGACCTTTCCTCTTCCACAAAAACCTGCCTGTTTGCCAAAAAGTTTCCAGAAAGATTCTATAATATTGGAGTAGCAGAAGCAGACCTAATGGGTGTTGCTGCAGGCCTCGGTCTATCCGGAAAAGTCGCGTTTGCAAGCACGTTTGCAGTATTTGCTGCTGGACGCGCGTTCGATCAAATAAGAATGAGCATAGTATACTCAGACTCAAACGTGAAAATATGTGCTTCTCATGCAGGTATCACAGTAGGAGAAGACGGAGCCTCACATCACGCGCTGGAAGATATTGCTTTGATGCGTGTGC
>JAIOSL010000026.1 GCA_021107635.1 archaeon
CCAGCAACTTTTTTAACTAGAATGTTATCTAATTTCACGCAATCACTCTTTTAGTAATGGAAGCTATTTGTCACTTTGCTTCCTGTGACATTTTATAAATACCTTGGCGCTACTAGACTCAGTAGTAACATGCAAGGGATGAAATACTATATCAGTTTAGATAGCCGGTTGGTTTATGCTTGTGGATAGTTTCATTAGTTTAAACTATAGTTTCAGCAATTGGTAAGTATGGTTTCAATCAAATTAAACGATAAGTGAAAACAAAAAGGGTCACTTGGGAGATGTTAAAAAATGAAAAAGGAACTATTGGTGATATGTATTGTATTTGTGATTGCGGTTGCACTGACCCTAACAATAAATATGGATGAACACTCACATGATGAGGATCATGTACATGATCATTCAGTTGAAATAGAAGGCAAGGAATTGAAGGCGTTATCGATTCAAGAAGTTGCTGATTTATGGGAAATCGAATCTGATATTCTGTTAAGTGAGCTGATTCAGGAATTTGATTTGAAAGAAAGCTACACTAAGGATTCCATTTTGGAAGATATCCGAGAGGAATATGCCTTCTCTCCTGCACTTGTCAAAGATATAGCGGAAGAATTAAAACAAGGAGGTGTTCTGAATGAATAGACCTAAATTGAACTATCTAATAGATGTCGGGTTACTATTGTCCTTTCTAACTTGTTTTATTTCTGGCCTAATCAAATGGCCCGGAATGATTGACTTTATTGGAGTTTCGCTATATCGAACTTTGCACGTACAGAACATTTCAACATTGCACGATTTGAGTGGTCTAATCATGGGATTACTGGTTTTGGTTCATTTAGCATTGCATTGGAAATGGATAACGAGTATGACAAAAACCATGTTTAAAAGAGACGCGTAAGTGTGTCTCTTTTATTTTCCGGATCCCAAGAGCCATGTTGGATAGCATTACGAAAAGTAGAGCGCGTGGGGCAAGAGTTGAAGTCTCACTCTTTTTTCAAGCGTTTTATTGGGCAGTAGCTGTCACACATTGAGCAGGGGGTTCTGTTTTTTAGAGCGTAGCATGAGAATTTACTTTGGTCTATTGCATAGTCAACTTGTTTTTCCCATTCAAGGTTGGCTCGTGCTTTTGACATTGCGTGGTCTTTGTGGATGTCAATACCTCTGGTCAAATCAGCAACGTGTGCTGCTATTTTAGAGGCGATTACTCCTTGTCGCACGTCCTCTTTTTCTGGTAGGCCTATGTGTTCTGCTGGAGTGACATAACAGAGAAAGTCTGTTCCGTGCATTGCTGCTATTGCGCCTCCGATAGCACCTACTAAGTGATCCCATCCTACGCCGATGTCTGTAACTAAAGGCCCTAGCACGTAGAATGGTGCGCCTTGACAGAGTCTCTTTTGCATTTTCACGTTTTCTTCTATTTCGTTGAGAGGGATGTGTCCAGGTCCTTCTACCATTGTTTGAACATTGGCTTCACGGGCTCTTGTTACTAAATTTCCTAGAATTTCTAGTTCTTTTAGTTGTGGTGTGTCTGTTGCATCTTTTATGCATCCAGGTCTCATGCCATCACCGAGGCTTAGTGTTGCGTCATATTGTTTTGCTAGTTCAAGCAGGTAGTCATAGTTGGAGTATAGTGGATTTTCTTCTCCTGTGTCCATTATGTATTTGGCGATTATTGAGCCGCCTCTGCTTACCATTGGTATTGTTCTTTTTTGTTTTTCTAGTGCTTCTACGCTTTCTTTTGTTACTCCACAGTGTACTGTAATAAAGTCTACACCGTCATGTAAGTGTCGTTCAATGGCTTTGAATATGGAGTCTTCTGTCATGTCTTTGGATTCGTATACTGGTACTGTGCCAATAGGAACGTTAACTGCTTTTATTATGGCTTTTCTGGTTTCTTGGGTCTTGCTTCCTATGCTTAAATCCATTACAGCATCTGCGCCTGCTTCTACAGCAACGCGCGCTTTTTCTACTTCTTCAGCAATGCTGCTTTTACTTTCAGATAAGCCTATGTTAGCGTTTACTTTGACTCGTAGGCCTTCGCCTATGCCTATGGCTGGAATGTCATGTTTAATATTTTTTGGGATGACTATCCTACCTGAGGCTATTTTTCCTCGTATCAGGCTTGTTTCCAGTCCTTCTTTTTTTGCTACTTGTTCTATTTCTGGTGTGTTAGTTTCTTGTTTAGCTTTTAACATTTGGGTCATTGGTTCACCTATAGTTGTGATTTATTCTTTTAAAATGAGGGTTTCTTTTCTTTTTGGGCCTGTGCTCACTATTTTAATTGGTATTCCACAGAGCTTTTCTAGTTTTTTCACGTATGCTTTTGGTTTTTTAGTTAGTTTTTTTGGGTTCCATTCGTCTTCTGTCCAGCCTTCAACTTCTTCGTATACTGGTTCATAGTTGTATAATTCTTCTAGTGTGTTTGGGAAGATCTTGGTGTGTTCTTCTGTCATTACGTGCTTGTATTCTACGCATATTTTAAGTGGGTCTAATCCGGTGAGCACGTCAATTTTTGTTAGTGCTATCCAGTCGGTGTTGTTGAGCATTTTTGAGTATCGTACTAGCATGCTGTCGAACCATCCGCAGCGGCGTGGTCGTCCTGTTGTTGTTCCGTACTCTCCGCCTTGTTCTCTTAGTTCTTCTAGAAGCTTACCATTTAATTCAGTTGGAAACGCGCCTTCGCCGACTCTGGTGGTGTATGCTTTGACTACTCCGACCACTTCTTTTATTCTGGTGGGACCTATTCCAAGGCCAGTGCAGGCTCCTCCAGCAATGGTATTAGAAGATGTCACAAAGGGGTATGTTCCATGATCAATGTCAAGATGTGTTCCTTGCGCGCCTTCAATCAGCACGTTTTTTCCTTGGTCGAGCGCGTTGTTTATTTCTAGTGAAGCGTCTCCTATGTATTTGGCTAGTTGTCCGGCGTAGAAAGTGTATTCTTCTATTACTTCGTCTATGTCTATTGGTTCTTCTTCGTAGTTTGAGAGTTCTATGTTTTTTACTTTGGCTTGTTGTTCAATTTTTTCTGATAGTACTGCTTCGTCAAGTAGGTCTGCCATTCGAAGTCCTATTCTTCTGGCTTTGTCTTCGTATGCTGGTCCAATGCCTTTTTTGGTGGTGCCTATCATTTTTTCTCCTTTTTCTTTTTCGCGTAGGCTGTCAAGTTTTCGGTGGTAGGGCATTATTACTTGTGCTTTTTTGCTGACTAGCATATCTGGTTCTATGCCATTTTCATCTAGTCGTCTGAGTTCTTCGACTAGAGTGTTTGGGTTGATTACCATGCCGTTGCCTAGTATTGCTTTTTTTCCGCGTATGACTCCGGAGGGCATTAAGTGAAAGCGGAAGTATTTGTCTCCTACTACTACTGTATGTCCTGCATTGTCTCCGCCTTGGTATCTTGCGACTATCTGTGCTTTGTCTGCTAGGTAGTCAATAATTTTTCCTTTTCCTTCGTCTCCCCATTGCATTCCGATTACTATTTTTGCTGGCATGTTAATCCCTATTATTTATTGGTTGAGGACTTTAAATATTTAGGCACAGCAGATTAATGCTACTGCAATTGTAAATGCGAGTGTGGCGATTATTGCGTATGGTGCGTATTTTGGTATTACTGGCATGCTTTTTTTGATCCAGAATATGGGGATTATTCCTAAGAGCATTTCACTTATTGTTATGATTCCAAATCCGAGAACTAGTACTAGTGGAGCCATGGTTATTTCTTTTGATATTATTGCTAGTGATGCGAGTGTGGCGGCTCCGCTTACTACTCCTCCTATGAACAGAGTGGGGAAAAGGAGGTGTTGTGTGTATTTTATTAGGAGTTCCATTGCTATTATGATTACAAAGAGCTTTAGGGATAGTTGTACTGCGTTTTGGACATTAAATGGAGATTCTATTTTTAGGAGTGCTTTTTTGCTTTTTCTTATTTTGTAGTATCCAAAGCCTGCCAGAAGGATGAATCCTACTATCACGGGTATCAAAAGTTTTTCTACTACTATTATTGGAACGAAAAGGCTTACTAGAATTAAGTTTCTTATTAAGAGAGATGCGTTAGCCATTAGCATTGATCCAGCTACAAGGTCAGCATTTTTTGTTTTTGTGTAGGCATGTGCTAAAGAGGCGCAACTGACTTTTTGACTTATTAAGCCGCTTAACAGGCTTATGATTGCCAAGCTTTTTTTAGTGGATATGATTCTTGAGCCGATAAATCCTATTAGATTCATTACTGAAATTAGTACTGTTAGTAGCCATAGTGAGTGTAGGTCCAAACTGAGTAGTCCAGGTATTATTTCGTATGGGGTTTCTGAGATGAATGGGTAGATTATTCCGATTATCAGCAGGAATTCCATTAAGTCGAGCATTTCTTTGTGGCTTATTTCCCAAATCATTTGGTGTAAGCGGTCTTTAGTGAACAGAATTATGCTTATTAGTACTGCTATGAATATGGGTGTTTGGAAGTCTCCTATTCCTGTTGCTAGTGATGCCATAAATCCAAGAACATACGTGAGCAGCATAGAGATTATTGTTGTAATTCCTATCTCTCTGAATTTCCATAAGTTCATTATGTATAAGGCTGTGGCGAGAAAACCTGTAAAGATGAATCCAATTACTGGAAGATAATCTGCATTCATTGATGGTCCTAATATTCCTAGAAGACAAGCAAGCAGGGCTATCAATGCAAGGGTTCTGATACCAACCATGTCTTGTTGTTTGGAGTGGGTTCTTTCTAGGCCTACTAAAGCGCCTATTAGAAAAGCTACTAGTATTTTGATTAGTTCAAAGTTTTGTAGTAGCTGTTCGACTAGTTTCATTTGCTTCCCTCAGCGGGGAGCGTCTTTAATGGCTTTTTTGAATTTGTTCACAACGCTCTTTACTTCTTTGCTTTTTTCCATTGCTGTTCCGATTTGAATTGCATTAGCTCCTGTTTTTACGATTTTTTCTGCTTGTTCAGTTTTGCGAATTCCTCCGGCAACAATGTATGGCACGGTTATTGCAGTTGAAACTGCTTTTACTATTTCTAGTGGCACTGGTCCTTGCGGGCTTGCTGAACCACAGTCTGTGATTATCACCCGGTTACCCATGTATTCTCCGCCTAGTGCAAGTGCTGCAGCAATGTTTGGTCTCCAGCGAGGTACAAGATTTGCATCTCCTACCCAACCTACACTTCCTCCTGGTTCAATTACTATGTAGCCGGTTGGTATTGCTTCAAGGCCATATTGTTTTATTACTGGTGCTGCGACTGCTTGTGCTGTTGAAAGCCAGTAGGTATCTCTTGAGTTAAGCATGGTCATAAAGTATATAGAGTCTGCGTGTTTGGTTATTGTTCCTACGTTACCCGGAAAAAGATTTATTGGTACGTCAACGTTTTCTTTTATTAGTTTAGTTGTATTGTCTAGTAGTTCTCCTTGTGCACCAATGCTTCCTCCAATTAGTATTAAGTCTGCGCCGCCTTCTACGCTTTCTTTAGCTGCTTTTGCTGCAGCTTCTGGTGAGGGATGGTCGCATGGATCTATTACTATCATTAGCATGCCTTCTTTTCGTTCAATGTATTCTTTGATGTATTGTTCGACTTTTCCGGGCTTCATTCCAACACCTTCGGGAATAAGTTTATATTCGCTTCCTTATATACTTTTCTTGATGAAAATCCTTGTTACTGGTGCAGATGGTTTTGTTGGTAAGCGGCTTATTGAAAAACTTTCAAAAGAACATTCCGTTTCTGCATTTTCTTTGTTTGATAAAAAAATTCCAGGCGCGAAAGAAGTGATTGTTGGGGATGTTATCAAGGATTTATCCGGTTTGGATCGTAAGCGTTTTGATGTTATTTATCATTTAGCTGCAGTTTTAGATGAAAGCAATCCGGATCTTTGGACTGTGAATGTTGAGGGAACTCGTAACATGCTCGAATTATGCAAAAATCGTAAGTTTGAACGTTTTATTTCTTTAGGTCCTATTGGTGTTCTAGGCGAAACAAAAGAACCTTCAAGAGAAGATTTTCCTTATAATCCCTCTACAGACTATGAGCGTTCTAAAGTTGAAGCTGAGCGTATCATAATGGATTATAAGTTGAAACACCAGATTCCTTATACTACCATGCGTTCAACTATCATTTATGGTCCCAATACTTTTTGGAAACAGATTCTCAGTGCTGTAAAAAAGGGTTATCCTTTGATTGGTAAAGGAGAAAATTATTTTCATTTGGTGTATATTGATGATGTAATAGACGCGCTTTTGCTTGCTTTGGATGTGAATGCTAAAAATCAAATTTATAATATTGCTGGTCCTGATACTCATACTTATAAGGAAACTTATGAGATTATGTCTGAACTTTTGGGAGTTGATATGACTGAACGGTCTATTCATCCAGTGGTTGCTAAAGCTAGAGCTTTAACTCATGAGGCTAGTTCTAAGGTCCAAGGTAAATCCCCTAAGGTTACTTTAATGCGTTCTAGTATTGAGCGTCTTTTACGTAATCGTATTGTGAATATTGAAAAAGCAAGGAAGGAATTGGGTTTTAAGCCTAAGTTTTCTCTTAGGGAGGGAATGCGTAAGACTATAAATGAATTAGGTTTTTAATCTTCTTCAGTCATAATTTTTTTATGAGGTTAATGTTCCTTTAAGGTGTTTAAAATGATTTTAAGTGATTCAGAGATTTCAAAACTTCAGGAAGCAACGCCTCCATTAGTTCAAGAGGCTCCTGATTTTAGTTTGCAGTTGCAGTCTAATGGTTTTGATTTAACGGTTAAGGAAATCTATTCGTTTAAAGGGTGTGGACAAGTTGATTTTTCTAATCATGAGCGTAAGTTACCTGATACAAAGCTTTTAGAGTTTAAGGATGGGTGGCTTAAACTTAAGAAAGGTGCGTACAAGGTCAAGACTAATGAAATTTTGCATATTCCTAATACTCTTGTTGCTTTAGCAGAGACTCGTTCTTCTTTGCTTAGAATGGGAGCTTATACTGTGCATGCTTTTTGGGATGCTGGTTTTAGTGGCAGAAGTGAATTTTTGCTTGTTGTGGAAAATCCAAAGGGTATAAAAGTTAAAGAGAGTGCTAGAGTTGCACAGATAGCTTTTATCAATATGGCTGTTATACCTGATAAACCATATGAAGGAATTTACAAGGGTTTAGACTAGTGTTTTTTTATACTCTTGTTTCGTTTTTTGTTGTATGGATTGGAAGTGGACTGGCATTTTGTTAGTGCCTTTTGCGTTAGCTGATGGTCCTATTAGTGGAAGAATTCCCGTGTTAGAGATACTCTTGTTTTTCTTTTGGCCGGGTATTCTAATGTTGTTGTCTATAACTTTGAAGTCTTTTTTGTTGTCTAGGTTGAATAATAAACATGAGCGTTTTTGGGCAAAACTTTCATTAGTGCTTTTTTTAACTCAAGTTTCTTGGTTTGTTATTTTGTTCGTGTTTGGGTTCTTAATCTCATTTTTTCCGCCAGGTTAGTCACATTGCTCTAAGTTTGGCGATTCTGTCATCTATTGGAGGATGGGTAGAAAAAGCATTCTTGAGGAAACTCTTAGAATTTTTTAGAGGGTTTGCGATGTACATGGGTGCAGTGGCTTTGTTTGCAACTTCTAGAGGTTCTTTGTCGTTCTTTATTTTTTCTAGTGCGCTCGCGAGGCCTTCAGGATAACGTGTTAGTAATGCGCCGTTTGCGTCTGCTAGGTATTCTCTTTTTCTGGATATTGCTAGTTGTATGAACAAGGCTGATATCGGGGCTAGGATTAGAAAGATGAGTCCAAGTATGAGGACTATTGGATTTTGTTTTTTGTTTCCTCTTGAGAAGAACATTACTCTTAGAAGAAGGTCAGACATTAGTGCTATTACTCCAACTAGGATAGCGGATATTACCATTAAGCGCACGTCTCGGTTTTTAATATGGCTCATTTCGTGAGCAATAACTCCTTCAATTTCTTGTCGGTTTAAGCGTTGGATTATTCCAGTTGTCAAAACTATGGCAGAGTGTTCTGGATCTTTTCCTGTTGCAAAAGCGTTGATGGCAGTGTCGTCGATGATGTACATTTGTGGTGTCGGGAGCCCAGCGGCTATTGCTATGCCTTCAATGCTATGGAAAACATGAGGGAATTCTTCTTTTGTTACTGGTCTTGCTCTGCTTACTGCTAGAACCATTTTGTCTGCTGCGAAGTAGCTTATCAGGAACCAGACGAAACCAAAGAAAAATACTACTATTGTCATAATCCAGTGGTAGAGCAATCCTGCTACTATTCCAATTATGGCAATTATCACAAAAAACATGAAGAAGAGGAGAATGGATCTCCTCTTGTTTGATTCTATGGTATTGTATAGTTCTACCATGGAGTCATCTCAAAATTTTACTTGGGGTGCTTTTTGAAGGTTTTCTCCTTCTGGTGGTTCAAAGTATTCTCGTTTTTCGAATTTTCCTATTCCTGCTATAATGCTTGAAGGGAATTTTTCTCGTTTCATGTTGTATGACATTACGTTGTCGTTGTAGAATTGTCTTGCATAGGCAATTTTGTTTTCAATACCTGATAGTTCTTCTTGTAACAGTAGGAAGTTTTTGTTGGCTTTGAGGTCTGGATAGTTTTCTACTACTGCAAACAATGATTTCAGTGCGTCTGTAAGCATGTTGCTTGCTTTTGCTTTTTCTGCTATTGTACCTGCTTTATTCATTGCTGATCTTGCTTGTGTTACTTGAATAAACGTAGTTTTTTCGTGGGTGGCATAGCCTTTTACTGTTTCAACGAGGTTCGGAACTAAATCATATCGTTTTTTTAGTTGGACGTCAATTTGAGCCCAAGCGTTGTCTATTCTGTGTTTCTTTGTTACAAAACTGTTGTATGTTCCTACTACAAAAAGAACAACAATTAAACCAACTAATAGACCTAGTCCTCCAAAAATTATTAATAGAATCCATTCAATACCCATTTGAACACCTATTCTAGACTAAACTTTACTACTATTTATTATGATAGTCCTATGCGTCTTCAATGCCGTTTTCTGTGACTTTGAACACGCACTCGCCTTCTGGCATGCATGGGCTGTCGACAAGCCGGGCAATTCGTTTTTCGGCTTTGCCTTTCCTGAGGTAAACCCTATATGCACTCGCATGCCCTACAATATGCCCTCCTATTGGTGTGGTCGGGTCTCCAAAGAGTAGTCCGGGATTGGCCATTACTTGGTTAGTTACAACGATTGAAAGGTTGTGCAGGTCTGACAGTCTTTGCAAAGTGTGAATATGCCTATTCAGCTTCTGTTGTCTTGTTGCAAGTACTCCCCTACCAACGTATTCTGCTCTAAACAGGCCCGTAAGCGAGTCTACTACAATGAGCTTAATGTTGTTTTCGGAAATCATTTCCGTTGCTTTATCAGCTAGAAGCATTTGGTGGTCTGTGTTAAAGGCTCTTGCCACGAAAATATTTTTCAAGACGTTTTTTTCGTCAATGTTTTTTCCTTTGGCCATTTGCAGGATACGTTCTGGTCTGAACGTGCTTTCTGTGTCTATGTACAGGGCTTTTCCTTCGAGTCCTCCCTCTGCTTTTGGAAGTTGGACATTGACTGTTGCCTGGAACGCTAGTTGGGTCTTGCCAACACCAAAGCGTGAGTAGAGTTCTGTTATTGATCCAGTTTCGAAGCCGCCTCCAAGGAGCATATCTAACTCTTTGGAGCCAGTTGTCATTTTGCCTATTTTCTCTCTTTTCTTGAGAAGTTCGCTGGCGGTTTCGAAGCCCATGTCCTCAGAGTCTCGTGCAGCGGTAATTATTTTTTTGGAAGCACTTTCACCCATACCAGTAGCATCTTTCAATTCTCCTATGGAAGCTACTGCTATTGCTTCAACAGTTTTGAATCCTGCTTCTCTTAATTTTTCTGCTGTTGTTTCTCCTACTCCTGGAAGGTCTTCAAGTTCTTCTACTGTCATTTTCATACACCTTTAAGCATTTCAATTTCTTGTTTCAAGTCAACGTCTTTTACTCTGTTAATTATGAATTCATTTCGGTCGAAGCGTTGGTTATGTTTTGTTTGTCCTTCAAATACTTTTTCTATTCCTAAGATTTTATTTGTATCATAGCCATCGCTTTTTAGTTGTTCAGCATTCACGCCAAGAATTTTTTCAGCAGCATTTCTGAAGAATACACCTCGTATGACGCCGGTTCCATCATCTAGTTCTGAATTGAAGACCAAAGCGTCTTTTCCGTTTGAGGAGAAGAGGTTTGGAGGGTATGCTTTTACTATTACTGCTCTTATCTCATAGTTGTTGTTTGTTTCCAGTTCATCAATGTTTTTTCTCTCGCTTTTTTCTGCTTCAGGCAAGATTGGCGCGTCTTTTGGATTTTTAAGCATTCTTCCTTTCCATCCCATGTTTAATTCTATTTTGCCATTGTTTTCTTTGGCATAAGCGCCTTCTATTTTAATGATGTCTCCTGTGCTAAGCTTGTCTGCCCATTTGCTTTGTTGGTCCCAAAGCGCTAAGCGCGTTTCGATACCATCGTTGATTACAATGCTTGCTATTGAGCCTTCACTGCCATCGCTTCTTTGGAATGTTTTCGCTGGGAATATGCGGGTTATTCTGGCGTAGCAATTAACGTCTTTCATTCCTTCTTTCAATTCGTTTATTTTTACTATTTGTTCTTTGTATTCTGGAAGGTCTGAGTTTTGTTTGAATATGATTTGCGAGGTTTTACCGAAGCTCAGTTCAATGAATTCTCCTCTCTTTTTGGTTGAAGCGTTAAGTATTTCTAAATGTGCGCCTATTTGCATATCTTCAAGTTTTTCACAGTCGTCGTTCCAAAAGCTTATTCTGGTTTCGCCTGTAGTGTCCTTAAGGTTTATGCTTGCTACCGTTCCTTTCCGGCTTTTACTTTCCCATTCTCTTATTGGGAAAACGTGAGTTACAACGCCTTTTACACTTGTTCTTCCTAAGTCTGTGTCTATTTCTTTTATTGGAGTTAATGGCATTTCATCTTCTTTCAGTTCTAAATCAATGCCCATGTCTTTTGCAATAGAATATGCTGCTCCTCCGGTTGTTAATAGCCCGCCATATTCTTCTTTTTTCTTTTCAATCTTTTCTTCAAGTTTTTCTCTGCTGATTTCGCTTTTTTCGAGAATCTTGTTGACGAGTTCTTCCTCGTTTTCTAGGACATCTAACATCGCCTAGGCTTATGACTTTTTGCTTTTTATAATGAAGAGCATCTAACTTTCCGAGAACTTTATATACTAGTTTTCTTTTATTATTGTGGATAAAATGGTTCAACCTCACATCAAAAAATACGTGAAAGCCAAACTAAAAGAGGGGAAATCACGCCCTCAGATAGAAGAGATACTGAAAGTCATGGGTTTAATTCCAGAAGAAATTCAAGCTGCGTTTGTAGAAGAACAGGCACAGCAAAAAGGAGAAGTTCAAATAGAAGATTCTTTTGTAACAAGTCTGGAAAAAGGACCTGAAACCAATCCTTCTCCAACTGAGGCTAACAAACCGTTTGGTTCAAGAGTTATGACTTTAGATGAACTGGCTGGAGATCAGCCAAAACCGGATCCAGAAGATATTCCAATAATGCAAATAGCTGATTCAGTTCCATCAAAATCCTCTTTTCCAGCAAAAGAGTCAAAAATGACACAGATTGAATCTAATATCCAGCCTAGCCCAGAAGCACAACCTGTCCAAGAAGCGGTTTCTGAGCCTTCTCTCCCTGTTCAAGAACTTCCAGTTCAACAACCAGAAGTGCCAGCACCAGAATTAAGTCAAATACAAGAAAAAATAATTCCAACACAACTAGAACCTCCTGTACAATTAACTCCTCCTGTTCAAGAAGCGGTTTCTGAGCCTGTAGCTCCAGAGCCTGTTGTGCCTATTCAAGAATCTAAGCCTGTTATACCAGTTCAAGAACCCTTGGTTTCTGAGCCTGTTCAGGAGCCTATAGTTCCAAAACCTCAGGAAGTTCAGTCTGTTCAAGAGGTGATTCCTGAACCATCTTCTCCTGTTCAAGAGTCAGCGGTTTCTGAGCCTGTTCCTCCAGTTCAAGCGCCAGTGGTCCAAAAACCACAAGATTTCCAGTCTGTCCAAGAATCTAAGCCTGTGCCTGTCCAGAAGCCAATACTTTCTGGTTCTATCCCTCTAGTTCAAGAACCCTTGGTTTCTGAGCCTGTTCAGGAGCCTATAGTTCCAAAACCTCAGGAAGTTCAGTCTGTTCAAGAGGTGATTCCTAAGCCGTCTTCCCCTCTTCAAGAAGCGGTTTCTGAGCCTGTTCCTCCAGTTCAAGCGCCTATAGTCCCTGAACCACAAGAAAAGCCTCAGAGTACTTCTCATTCCCTAGAAAAACCTCTCATGATTGGAGAAAATCAAAATGTTCCTTCAATGTACAAGAAAGAAGGCCAGTCATCCAAACCTTCTACTCCTTCCTCTTCTGAACCTGCAATCCCTCAACCCGTAGTAGAGCAGGACAAGAAAAAATCCACCAAACTAATGGGTGTTAGTGCTTTAAAAGCGGCTTTACTGGGTGGAGGAAAACCAAAGCCAAAACCAGTTCAAGAAGCCCTCCCTCCAATGCAAGCTACCGAACCAGCCAAACCAGTCCCTGAGCCAGTTCAAGAACCTCAACAGAGCAGCCCGCCTCAACCAGTTCAGCAACAGACAGATGGAACAAGATTAGGAGTAGTAATAGAAGATTTTCGTTCAACTCAAAAGAAGAAAGTAACTCCTCCACTGATAACTCTTGCAGAAAACAAACCCTTCAATGGACTTCCTCCAGATCAAAAGCCTAAAAACAAGTCTAAAAAAACATTATTCATAGTATTTGCTATAATCATTCTAATTTGCATTGGTGCAGGTGCACTTATAGTTCTTCCTAGCTTTATGGGTGGAGGCGGAGAAAATACACTTGGAAAGCCCGTCATACTAACAAAATCCGTATCTGCTTTCTGTGATAAACAGGAAGGAAAAATCATTATTACGAATCGTGCTTCAGAAAACATAATTCCAGCAGAAGTAAAACTAACTGTAATAGCTGATGGACATTCTTATGAGGATAAGTCCACTGAACCAATACGCCCAGAAGAAACCGTTTCATATGATTCCACTGTACTCACAATTCCATTAGAAGATGGTCTCTCAGGTGTAGTGTACGGAGAAAACATTCCAGTAGAAGATTTTGTCTGCTGATACAAATGATTGAAATAACCAATAAAATCTATGCTTTCCCAGGAAGAAAGTTTGATTGCTATTCTTATCTAATTCTAGAAGAAATTCCTTTTCTAGTTGATCCAGGCACAGGAATGTTTTTCTCAGAACTAGCTAACGAGCTTTCTCGCGCAGGCCATCCACCACACAAAATTGGAGCAGTGGTTAATACGCACTGCCATTATGACCATGCAGGCGCAGACCATTTCTTTCAGTGTCCAGTCTATGCAAAAGAACCAGATCTTACTGCAATATGCCATGGTAATGAATACACTCTAGCAGAACATTTCAATGCTGAATTCAAACCAGTAAAAGCAGAACCAATACCCGAAGAATTCTATGGCAGGAAAGTTATTGCTACTCCAGGACACACACAGGGTTCAATAAGCTTGTACAAAAACAAAGTTTTGGTTAGTGGAGATACTTTATTCCCTGAAGGTGTTGGACGTACAGACTTACCTGGAGGAAACGAGCAGGCTCTGCAACAATCTCTGAAACTTTTGAAATCACTAGATTTTAATGTGTTATTATCTGGACACGGTATTTTCAACAAAAATCTTTTATAACTTTATTGAGTTATCTCATAATGCCAAAAAAGAGAGAACCCGTACTTGCAGGAAAACTTTTAGGAAGAGGATTAAAAAGCAAATCAGAAAAAAAAGTTCTGGAAGCAATTAAAAGAATAGATTCTTGTGTTCCAAAACTCAAACCAAAGCAATTAGACGGAATACACAAGAAAATATCCTCAAACCTTTCTCATTCAAATCCCTCAATCAAAATAGAAACAATACACCTAGTGAACAAACTAGCTGAAAACAAAAAACTAGAAGAACATCACATAAAAACAATGGTAGACTCTTTAACAATAAATATTTCAAACAAAGAATATCTCCCCAAATATATGAGCGCACAATTACTCTATTCTCTTTCAAAACAAAACACTCTCAAAAAACAACATTTGAACCAAAAATTGATAGACAAACTCCATTCACTAACGCGCACTTCTACTCCAACAACAGAAAGACTAGCACTAGTAAACATTAGCACAAAATTAATCCAATTATGGTCCAAAAAAGAATACCTAAAACAAGGAGAGTTTGTCCAAGGAAAAAGTGAGTGGATAATCAAAAAGTAAACCCTTTTAATATCCATCTTCTTTTTATTTAAACGGGGGTACACATGGCATACAAAAATTATATTAACGGAAAATGGACTTCCTGCAAAAGCAGGAAAACATTTCAGAGTATAAATCCAGCCAACGAACTCTCACTCGGTAGTTTCCAAGCAAGCGATGCACGAGACGTAAAAGATGCAGTACATGCAGCAAACAAAGCACTACGCAAATGGAAGCTTGTACCAGCACCAAAACGCGCGGAAATTCTTTATGACGCGGCACGACTACTCAAAAAAAGAAAACACTCATTTGGCAAGCTTGTCACGCAAGAAATGGGAAAAGTGTTGCCTGAAGGCTTGGGAGACGTACAAGAAGCTATCGACATGCTTGAATTGATGGGCGGAGAAGGACGACGTCTTTATGGAGTTACAACACCCTCCGAGCTCACAGAAAAATTTTGTATGACTTTACGCATGCCCATTGGAGTAATAGGCATGATCACTCCATGGAACTTTCCGATAGCAATTCCCTCCTGGAAAATAGCTCCCGCGCTCGTAACCGGAAACACGATGGTGCTTAAGCCTGCCTCATACACTCCTCTTTGCGCACTTAAATTTGTCGAACTTCTGGAAGATGCCGGATTGCCACCAGGAGTGCTTAACCTTGTTACCGGCTCTGGCAGTCAAGCAGGCGAGCCGTTAGTAGCAGGAGACGTGGCAGCACTTTCTTTTACAGGTTCACGAGAAGTAGGATTATCAATAAAACAAAAAGCCGGACTCAAACGTGTTTCTTTAGAACTAGGCGGAAAAAATCCGATTATTATAATGGATGATGCAGACTTGGATTTAGCACTAGATGGTGTTATTTGGGGTGCATTTGGTACAACAGGACAACGTTGCACAGCTGCTTCCAGAGTCTTAGTTCATGAAAAAGTTTATTCACAATTTCATTCAATGTTGGTCGAACGCACAAGCAAACTTAAACTAGGCAATGGTATGGATAAACGCACAGATGTTGGTCCTCTAGTCAGCAAGCGTCAGCAGGAGAATGTTAACAGAGACGTCCAGAAAGCAAAACATCGTCCGGCAATCGGCGGGAACGCAACAAGCGTGAAAGGAAAAGGCTTTTTCTATGAACCAACAATTTTCACTGACGTCAAGCCAAAAGATTTCATCGCACAGAAAGAAGTGTTTGGTCCAGTCCTAGCAATGCTAAAAATCAAAGACTTAAAACAAGCAATAGACTATGCTA
>JAIOSL010000057.1 GCA_021107635.1 archaeon
ATTCCTAGAGCCGGTTCTGTACAATTTTGACAGATTCCACAGAAGACTTCTACACCCCATCCGGGAGTACCTCCTTGATCTTCACACAATTGATAGTGAGTTGCATTAAAGCACCGCTCTTCTCTTGGTTCCAAAGTGCATTCTGGAGGTTCATAGATGCAATTTTCATCGCAGTCACCTGTATTTGGTGCATGGCCTATACACTCAGGAGAACCGCCACAATCACACATAAAAGCAAGTTGCAGTAAGCAGTTGGTGGATAACCTCCAACAGAAACACAAACATATGGCGAACAGTCAATTACTTCTCTAAACTCTATAGGATTAGTAGGAACAATAACACAATCAAGCATAAATGCTAAATAGAGTGAATCTGATTCTTCATGAGTTTTAGGACCATCTAAGAAAGGAAACCCTCCAGAACCCGGATGACACTCAAACTTTTGTTCTATGATTCCACATCCAGCTCCATTACAAGCTGCTGGAATCCAGCAGTCTGGATTGCATGTTTCTGGACAAGTGCATGGTTCTGGTGGAAGTTCGAAACACTCACATCCACACTGACAGTTAGCAAAACAACCTGGTGGACATGGTTCTGTGCGTTGGCAGCATGCCAGTGAAAACTGGAAAAACAAGATTATTGTCAGTGTGATAGTTAGTAAAGCATAGATTTTCTTCATGCACTCACCTCAGTAATATCAAACATGAAAGTTAGTTTGTTGTCTTTCAGTACTTTACCTGTATAATCAAAAGAATAGTCTCCTACAGCATATTGCTCACCTGCTACAAGATAGTACAGTTCTAGTTGATCGTTTTCTAGTGACATTAACACTACATCAGTAAGATCTGTTCCTCTTCCAGTAACTATAACTTTCATGTTGGTGTTTGCAAACTTGTATGGTTGAGCGAACGTAAATTTAACGGGTCCGGGAGTTATTTCAGTGTAGTCTTCAGTAAGTTTAAAAGAGAGAGTGTCCTCAGTTGTTTCTGTTACTTCCAGTTTGATAAAATCCACCATATAAGTACCTTTCTGGAAGATATGTTCTGTAGAATAGTCTCCAAAGGTTACTTCCATAACAGGTTCTTCACCTGTTTCTACTATTTCTACCTCACAATCTTTGAATATTACTTGCTGTCTCTCTGATACCATAACAACTTCATCATATGAAGCATACACTACTGCAGGTTTGCTGGCTTTTGGAGGTGGAACCCAAAGATCATCTGGTGGAGCGACAATATCTCCTTCTGTGAGGATATCTTCTCCAGAAGACTGTTCGGTAGGTACTCCTGAAAAAACAAAAATAGCAACAATGATAACAAAGAGTAGAACAAGCAAGCCCATCATTTTTTCTGTGAGATTAATTTCAAACACCTTGTAGGTACTACTTAATTCTAATATAAAAGCATTTCTATGAAAACCCTCTTTTACTCAGGATTGTAGAAATCCAAAGAGTTCAGATCTGAATCAGTTGGAAGCTGAAAATAAGCATCAAACTTGCGCGTTGTTTCCAGCAAGTATGTGTGACCTTTTTTGACTTTTTTTATGAATCCTTCAGCTGCTAATTGTTCTATGTGTTCATAAGATTTGTTTCCTCGGATTTTTGCGACTGCGCTTTGAGTTATCGGTTGTTTGAATGCAACAATTGAAAGGGTTCGCACTACTCCTTTTGGTAAATCTATGCTTGCTGCGAACTTTTTGACTTTTGGGAGAAATTCTTTGCGCACTTGCATGCGGTATCTGCCATCATCTAATCGCACTATTTCCATTGAAGTATCTCTTAAATTGAATTCTTTGTACAGCTCGTCCATTATGTCTACACATTCTCCAAATTCAGTAGAGTCTATTACTCTTGCTATTTGGTTTACCGAGAGTGGTTCAGTACTCATGAATAATGCTGCTTCTGCAAGCAGCTTAGGTTCTCTTCGACTCATTGTTCTTCCTCCTTGATTAAAATAAATATTTCACCGAATTGTTTTTCCTGCCAGACGGAAACCTTATTTTCACATGCTAAATGTAGTACTGAAAGCAATACTCTTACTACCTCTGGCTTGGATTTTTCTTCTAAAACATCAGAGAACAGCACGAGATTTTCTGAATCTGCTTTTTTAATCAATTTAGCATAAATGTTTTCAATTCCTTTTTTGAATTCTTCTCGTTCACCAAGAGTAAACTCTAGAACTTCTTTCGGGACTTGCCTGGTAGCAACTTTTCTCTTGGTTTTTACCATTACTTGTTCAATGGCAGTAATCAATTCATCTAGAGTAACACGTCGTGTAGTTAAACGTTGTGTTGGCTCAACCTCAGGCATCTCAAACATGCAAAAATCAGAATAATCTTCGCTTTCTCCTGGTAACTCAGGAGGATCTACAGGCACTAATTGCCAAGAGTCACTTTTAAAGCGTACTAAAATCGCACTTGCAAGAACTGCGTTAGCAGGAATCCTAAAATCTTTGTATTTCATGGAATTAAGTTTTTCAGAATATTTGGATGCTAGGAGAGTCACATCAATACTCCAAGGATCCAAATCTTCGCTTTTAACAGTGCTTACTAAGAGAGTCTTCCAGGTAGGCTTCTCGATTAGGTCTACAAACGCATCTAACTCCATGACAAAACACTTAAATACTAGTAATTGGTTATACATAACCAAAGAGGCAATTTAAAGCTAACGTTCGGTGATTTCAATGGATAGAACTCCTTCAGGTGTCGGCGGTTTGGATGAATTAATAGGCGGAGGGTTTATGCCCGGAAGCTCTGTTCTAGTTTGTGGTGGAAGTGGAACTGGCAAGACTATTTTATCCACTCAATTCATTTACAAAGGTGCGGAGCAATACAAAGAACCAGGAATTTATATTACACTGGAAGAAGGTTCAAAGAACATTTGGTGGAACATGAAAAGTTTCCACTGGAACATAACCAAACTTCAGCAAGAAAATCTCGTTAAAATTTATCGTTTTGGAATGTTCAGTCCAAAAGAGTTTGCCCTTAAATTTGATGAAGAACTTGAAAAAATCAAACGCATGGTTGAAGAAATGGGCGCGAAGCGTTTGGTCATTGATTCTACTACTACTATTGGAATGTTCATGGAAAGCGAATCAGAAGTTAGGTATAACTTGTTCAAACTGATTGATGAAATGAAAAAATTAGATTGTACTACTTTGTTAATCGCAGAAACAGAAGGAACTAGAGACAAATTTTCGCGCTTTGGTGTAGAAGAATTTGTAGTGGATGGAGTTATAGCTCTTTATTTTGTGCCGCCTGTGCGCTGTATGCTCATTAAAAAACTCAGGGGAATAAATCATGACAAGAAAGTGCATCCTTTTGAGATAAATGAGTATGGCGTAGAGATTAATCCGAGTGAACAAATTCTCTGGGAAAGTCTTTCTAAATAAAAGAGGTCATTCCAGTTGGATCTCCAAAGAGAAAAAATGCTGCAATGCCTATTGCAAGAAGTACTAATCCAATAATTCCTAAGAAGAGAACAACAAATAAGATTACGGTTAATTGGTCTTGTAGCATGGATTTTCCGATTTTCTTTTCTTCTCCGATTACGTGAGGAGGGCCGCTTACTGGTCTTTTAGACTGTTGTCCTTTCAGCTTGCTTTTTTTGATTGGAGGATAAGATGAATGGATATGTAAAACTTCTCCTGAGCGAGCTCGTCTGAAAGCCAGATGTATGTCTGCTTCTGACATGCCTGATTCAAGCATTGTTCTAGTTAACTCGGGAATGTTGGTCCCTTTACGCATTTGTTGGCGTATCCAATAAATGAGAGTGTCATCGACCATTCAAGGAAGAAATCACCAGCAGAGTTTAAAAAAGTTACGTAATCTTAAAGTCTAACACCACTTGGCTCATTCTAGGCGAGTATGGACGCACTACTTTCTTGTTAATGATTGTGGCTTTCCTGCCTGCTTTTTTAGCTGCATTCAGTATCTTTTTAGTTGCATCTTCGTATAGGGAATCGTCTTTTGCAAATTGATAAAAATGGATTATGCCGTTAGGTTTGCAAACGTTTATTGCTGAGTCTAAAAAGTCTGCTGCACCTTTAGGTAAAGGCATTAAAACCCGATCACATTTTGGAATTGTTTTAACTATTTCACGAGCATCCCCTTGGATTGGCACTATCTGACCTTTCAGTTTTTTTTGATTTAAGATAATGTTTTGTTTCATGTAGTTAACAGCTATTGGATTGAGTTCCACTGCATAGATTTTGCATTGCTTGGTTTTAGCTATGACTAAAGGAAAAGGTCCTACTCCCGCAAAAAGACCAGCAATATGTTCTCCGTTTTCGACTAGAGAAGCAATACGTTTTCTTTCTTCACTAAGCCTGACAGAAAAATAAACTTTGCTTACATCTAGCTTTAGTCGGACTCCGTGTTCTAAGTAGATTGTTTCAAAACGATTCTCTCCTGCAATCAACTCTAGTGGAATAGTTCTATAAACGCCTTCTCTGCCACTTTTTTTCTGAAAAACTGAATGAATGTTTGAGTGTGCTTCCAGCAATGCTTGACCAATCAACGTTTTTTTCTGTTCTAGTAAAGGAGGAATCTCTATGATGGCAATGTCCCCGATAATATCAAAGCTGCTGACTAATTCAGCCATTTCTGTTTTAGTTAAGTGTTTGATCAGCACTTCTTTAAGAGAGGTCACCTTTTTTGATTGTTTAACTCCGCGCTTGTCGACCAGCTTTAGACCGTCCACGTCTTTTTTCACTGGAAAATAGATGAAGTTTTTGTCTTTCTGTAGTTGATATCTAGTGTCAAAAGCACTCGCTTCCAAAATCTTTTTTTTAGCTTTTTCCGCATCTTTTTTCTTTGTTTTGACGTGCTTTACCATTAACTTATTTTAACTGCATGCCATAATAAAAAGCCATGGACCTGACCGGATTTTTAGATTATTACTTGGTGAGACCTTGGTTTGATTGTTCCGGATACAACATGATTAACACGTTCGTGTTCATTCTTGCTCTTGTAGCAATCACCTTGCTAATCAAACGATTATTGGAAAAAGAAAAAATAAAATTTGATGAAAGCTTTTTCTGGACTTTGTTTCCGTATGTCTTGTTTGGAGGAATATTAAGAGCGATAGAAGATTTGTTTGAGTCTCCATTAGGATGTCAAGCAGCAAGACAAGCAAACCCACTACTTATATTGTTGATAACTCCGTTCATTTACTTGGTCCTGCTCTTACTCGTGATTGCAATAGTATTAATCACAAAAAAATATTCTAAAGATTATAAGAAGAACACTGCTTGGATTGGCTGGGCACTTGTGATTGCTTCAGGAGCAACTGTTGCCTTCTACGGACTGAACTGGCTTGAAGTTATTGCTATGTTTGCAGTTACAGGATTGCTTTCACTGATAATGCTTTTTGCTTTCAAACAGGCGCGCATTTACTCTAAAGTGGGAATGGCAGTTGCGTTAGGACAGATACTTGATGCTGTAGCAACAACAATAGCCATTCAATTTATGGGTTATGGAGAACAACACGTTTTTACGAACGCACTGCTAAATATTAATCCATACTTGTTCATTCCAGCAAAGATGCTTCTAGCTTTTCTTGTGGTATATTCACTGCACAAAGAAAAAAACAATAAATGGAAATGGATTATACTATTCATAATATTGATGATAGGTCTTGCACCTGGAATACGCGATGCACTAAGAGCGTTAATGGGAGTGTGAAAATGCTTTATTTGATTGGAATGGGTTTATGGGATGAAAATGATCTCACGCTGAAAGGCTTAGAAATCGCGCGTAAATGTGAACGAGTATACTTGGAAACATACACTGATTTCTTAGGAGGACTCTCAAAAGATAATTTAGAGGAGATGCTTGAAAAAGAGGTAAGACCATTATCCAGAGAACAAGTAGAAGAGAATCCGTTCTTCGTGCCTGAAGCTATTGGTTGGGATATTGCGTTGCTTGTAGGTGGAGATCCTCTTGTAGCAACAACACACTCTGATTTACTCTTACGCTGCAAAGAATCAGGCGTTAAATATAAAATCATTCATAATGCTTCCATATATTCTGCTATAGCAGAAACAGGTCTTCAAATCTATAAGTTTGGAAAGACTGCAACAGTAGTATTCTGGGAAGGCAATTACAAGCCAAAAAGCTTTTATGACGTCGTGCTTGAAAACAAAAAGAGGAAACTGCACACGTTACTTCTTTTAGACATTAGGCCAGGTAAACTCATGACTCCAAATGAAGCTATTGAAATATTATCTGAAATAAATGAAAAATTCAAAAAGCAAGAGATAGTAATTCTTTCAAGAGCAGGAAGTGACGCACCTGGAATTGCTTATGGGCAAGCAGAAGTGCTTGAAAAGGGCGATTACGGTAAGGGGCCGCACGTTCTCATAATTCCAGGCTCACTGCACCCATTAGAAAAAGAAATGCTGGAATTCTTGAGTTCAAGGGCAAAACGAAAGCCTTAAATAATAGAAAATGCTAAAAGGAGTTTACAACCCTTGTTTTAAGGGAAATACAATGTTAAACTAAGGAGGTGTAACATATGAACAAAGGCGATTTAGTTGAAAAGCTCGCAAGAGAGCAGAAAATAACAAAAAGAATGGCGGCTGACATCGTTGACTCCATGCTATCAGACATTATAAAAGCAGTCAAGAAAGGAGATGACGTTAGACTAGTCGGTTTCGGTACGTTCTACAGAGCAGACAGAAAAGCAAGAACCGGAATCAACCCACAGACAGGCCAAAAGATGAAAATCCCAGCAAGAAGAGTTCCAAAATTCAGAGCTGGCGCTGCATTCAAACAAACTGTTCGATAAAAAATCTAATACCAAGGCGGGTTAAACTCCGCCTTCAACTTTTTTCTATTTTGCTCTTGTACTTTGAGACTATTCTTCTTACATCTTTTTTATTGGTATGTCTCAACAAAATCGTCAAATCATGTAAGTTTTCACTGGACTTTTTACTAGATGAATTGAGCAGGTACATTCTAACTTTCTCAACATCCTTTTTCAGCTCAAGATCTTCGCTCAAAACTAGCTCTCTCTCCACTCTTTGCTCTTCACTTTCCTCTCCTATATGAATAACAGGAAGTTTATCTCTTAACTTATCAAGCGCCAACTTTTGCCTATGCTTCTTTTCGGAAACTCTTAGTATAGAAACACCCTCACGTTCCATTTCCCTAACAGCACGCTCAAAGAAAACTGCATCCACCTTAGACCTACGGTGTAAACGCGCATCCACCTTGAGAAACTCTCCTTCCTTGCTGGCCAGCTTAAGAATCCTTTGTTTTATTACATCCGAAATCGGCCTAAACTTAGCATGACCCTTGAGCTCTATACTATCAAGATGATCAGCAATCGCCTTTGTGTTGAAACGGGTTTCGAGAGTTAAGAACTCAGGGATTACATGCTCTCTTGTCTTTTTGTTGAACTCACATTTAGAAAGAACAACTTTCTCGCGCTTATTTAAATGCTTTCTCACTGGCATCACTAATATTATACTCTTTTCCTTTAATATTTTAATTCTAGTAAATGCATAACTAAAGCATGAACGTACAACAAAAATATGAACAATGCTTACGCATCACCAGCGAAGCACTTGACCAACTGGAAGTCAAACAAAAAAATCGTGTGTCAGATGCATACCTAGAATTTACGAAAAACTATATTCACGATGCTAAACACTACGCTTTAAAAGGTGATTATGTGACAGCGCTTGAAGCCATTGCATATGCTCATGGCTTTATCGATGCAGGAGTGCTAGCAGGATTCTTCAAAATTGAGGAATATCACCTAAAATCAGTTTGAATACACAAAAGTCTTTAAAACAAAACGAGTAAATGAATACAATGGCAGATTATGTTGTGACCCCATGGGAAGTCAAAGGAAGCATTGACTACGAAAAGCTAATCAAAGATTTCGGAACCAAAAAAATAGACGATGCTTTGCTCAAAAAAATAGAGCACGTTACTGGAAAACTTCACTATATGCTCAGGAGAGGCATTTTCTTTTCTCATAGAGACTTGGATTGGATACTAAAAGAATACGAAAAAGGCAACCCATTCGCATTATATACTGGCAGAGGACCTTCTGGACAAGTACATTTAGGGCATTTAATGCCATGGATTTTCACAAAATACCTCCAAGACAAGTTCGATGTCGAACTATACTTCCAGATGACCGACGACGAAAAGTTTCTGTTCGGCCAAGTACCAACGCTCGAAGAAAGTAACAGCCTCGCCTATGAAAACGCGCTTGATGTGATTGCCATGGGCTTTGACCCAGACAAAACATTCATATTTACAGACACAGACTATGCTAAGACCTTGTATCCAATCGCTGTCAAAGTTGCCAAGCTCACTACATTCTCAACAGCTAAAGCAGTGTTCGGATTCAAAAACGAAACTAACATCGGTTCAATATTTTATCCAGCAATGCAAGCTGCTCCCTGCTTTTTGCCATCGATACTCAAAGGTAAAAAAACCCCAGTCCTGATTCCAGCAGCAATAGACCAGGACCCCTACTGGAGAATAACCAGAGATGCTGCTCCAAAACTGGGGTTCTACAAGAATGCTGCCATCCACTGCAAGTTCCTACCAGGTCTTGGAGAAGGCGGAAAAATGAGTGCATCTCAACCAAACACAGCAGTATTCACAACAGACCCACCAAAACAAGCAGGCAAAAAAATAATGCGCGCGTTTACGGGCGGAGCGGCTACAGTAGAAGAACAAAAAAAGAATGGTGGCAATCCCAACGTTTGCAGTGTGTATCAATACTATCGCGTGCTGTTCGAAGAAGATGATTCTAAGCTGGAAGAACGCTTCAACGCTTGTAAGAATGGATGTATTCTTTGTGGTGAATGCAAAAAAGAGCTTGCTAAACGTGTGGAAAAATTCTTGGAAAAGCATCAGGAGAAACGCGAGCGTGCTAAAAAACAATTGGATAAGTTTATGGTAAAAGATTAACTCAATCGCCAATTGTGCCGTTGGTTACATTTTCTTCTATGATAGGTTCTTCTGGTTCTGTAAATGGTTCATAGGTATTGTTGACTTCTATTGTTATTTGAGTGGAAGATGTTTTTCCAGAAAAATCTTCAATTGTTAAAATGATAGTGTAGGTTGAATCAGGTAATTTGGTTGTATCTAAAGAACCTAAAACACTTGAATGGACATTTTCATTTCCAGTTTTGAAAGTTTTGCTTAACAAGCCGTTATACTCTAGTTTATAACTTTTAATGTTATGATCAAAAGCACTGCCAATGAATTCAACTGTACCTTCAACCAAAAGTTGCTTTCCTCTTTTATTAGAATTTGTGACAGATTCAATTACTGCGATTGGATTGTTAAAATCAATATTAAAGGAATACTCAGCTTCTTCGCCCTTATTTCCAACATTATCAAAAGCATAAGCAGTAAAATTGCAGGCTCCCCTTCCTTCCTTGAAACAACCAGCACGTTTAACTAGAACCTCAAAAGCCGCGTTACACGGTCGTAGAGTAGCATTTTGAATGGAATCTGAAGTTAAGATATAATAAAAACACTCTTTTAACCCGCTTTCATGATCACTGTCCTTAATCACTAAAGTAAAATTTTCTTCAATCCAATCATTGTTTCCTGTGAAAGAAGTTTCAGGAAGAATCAAATCAAATTTCGATCTGAAAGGTTTTGAAAAACCAGTGTTGTTTTGTAAGTCTTTAGCAGCAACACACACAAAACCATCTCTTTTTGGAGTGATATCATTAGAATATTCTGAATAATCACTAGGACAGGAATCAATAGCCGAAAAATAAACTAAAAACGAAGAATTATCACAACCTGAAACAAAATCAGCTCCTTCATCCACACACTTCAAATCAACATCAGCAACACTTCCTAAATAAGTCTCTGAAGAAGAAAGAGCTATCTTAGGTGGTAAATCATCTACTGGAGTAAAAAAACCAACAACTAATGGAAAAATCAAAAAACCAAATATCAAAAGTAGTAAAAACGCAATAGTGGATAACAAAACTTTAGTAGGAACAATCTCAACAAAATCTTTAAGATTTCTGTGTTGTACTGCTTGAGCTAGCTCAGGCGGATTCCATTTAGTGAAATCAGTTCCATGAATAGATTTACGTCCTTCTGCTTTAGCTTCTAAATCTTCAATTACATCGCTAGGAAGACCTTCTTTACGAAGAGCTTCTCTAATCTCTTTTCTAGGAACTCCACAATGTAACTGTTCACGATACCAATGAATTAAATTCCTGTACGTCACTTGAGAGAATAAAAAGCAAGCATTGCTTTTAAATATTACCAAAAACTCGGAACAGTTAAATAAAACACAACACCCAAACAACACAATGCGCTGGATAAAAGATAGCATACACGGCGACATCTACCTTAACAAAATAGCTAACGATTTGATGGACACTCCAGAAATCCAACGCTTACGCAGAATAGGCCAGACTGCTTTCTGTAACCTGCTATACCCCGGAGCAAACCACACTCGTTTTGAACATTCTATAGGCACATATCACTTAACGCGAATAGCAGCAGAACAACACAACATGAGAGACAGACCTGCCCTAGAAGCAGCAGCTTTACTTCATGATGTAGGACATACCTGTTTTTCTCACACACTAGAAGGCATAGTGAAAGAACACACAGGAAAAAATCATGAAGGCCATACACACGAAAAGATACTAAATACAGAACTTGCCGAAAAACTAGAAGAAAACAATGTTAAACCGCGCAAGCTAGTTAAACTAATGCAAGGTCCTGAATATGAACTAGTGCATGGATACCTTGGAACCGATAAGATTGATTACTTACTGCGCGACTCAAAATACACAGGTGTTGCTTACGGCAGTGTTGATGCAGACAGGCTAATAAGAAAAACTATTTTCCGAAACAATGAATTTATACTAGAAGAACAAGGACAGAGTGTCGCAGAAAGTATGCTAGTAGCAAGATTTATGATGTTTAATAGCGTTTATTCTCATCCTCTCCCATACACTGCAGAAGAAATGCTGATAAGAGCAGTAGAAGATGCGCTTGAAGAAGGCATCTTGGAACCAGAAGATTTAGTGAATGTGGATGATGGAGAATTGATGACCCTGCTAAGAATCCAAGATGGAAAAGTAGGCGAACGCGTAAACGCAATACTTAACAGAAACCTTCCAAAAAAAGCATTCAAAGAACCATTAAAAAACTTTAAAAATTGGCGCGAACTCATTGACCTGCCACGTAAACGAAAACGAGAATTAGAAGAAAGTATAGCACTAAGCGCTAAAATAGATCCAGAAGAGGTCATACTTTATTCTCCTAACTCATGGTTCACAGAACTCAAACCGCGCATTTATCGAGGGAAAAAATTAATAAAACTTGAAGAAGCCTCGATCCTATCACGTGTACTGAAAGAAGCTCAATGGGACTATTCATACATCAACGTACTATGTCCAAAAAAGTACGTGAGAAGAGTCAAAAGAACAGCTTACAGGATACTCGAAAGCGTCTGATTTTTTAAATAGCATGCTCAAAAGATATATAGGTGAAACAATGGCACTATTGACTAAAGGGAGAATATGGGTCACAGATAAGACTACCCAAAAAGAACTACTTGAAAGAGGATTTGGTGAGGACCACGGCGGAAAAGTGTTATTGTCTCCAGAAGAAACCCTGTTTCTTAAAGAAAAAAGAAAAGACTTTCCAATAAACGACTACAAAGACAAAAACTTAAACTTTGAAGAACTCATGAAAAAGTTTGTTAAACTAGACAAAGACTTCCCAAGAAAATACATTGTCTACAGAGACATACGCTCAAGAGGCTTTATCGTCAAAACAGGATTCAAATTCGGAACACACTATCGGATATATGGCAGAGGAGTTAGACCAGGCGAAGGACATGCCATATGGCTAGTCCATTGCGTTCCCGAAGAATACAAATGCGACTTCCAAGACTTCTCGCGCGCGATAAGATTAGCACAGAACGTGCGCAAGAAAATGATTTATGCGTTAGTGGACAAAGAAGGCGACATCACATACTACAAGATAGAACGCTTCAAGCCTTAGTTTTCCGTTCTTTAACAATTTTGTAGATATTCCAGATATATCCGAATACTGTCAAGGCTAAGATTCCCCAGTAAATTATGAAAACTGCTAAGTGAGTGCAACAAGAACAAGCACTCATACAAGAAGCTGCTTCAACTCCTCCTGGGGGACAGATAGGGAGGCCAAAACCTCTATGCCCACAAGTAAAAATCCAAACCACTCCAAGCAAAAACAAAACGAAAAGCAACGCCACCAAATTAGCTATCCTGCCTCCTGGTAACATAAGGCAAGTGAAGGGAGAAAATGTTTAAAAGCTTAACCGAAAGGCCACCAGCTTGGAGACTCTTTAGACTTAACCGGAACACCAATTTCTTTGTTCTTCCTAGCTTTGCGCTCCTGATAATAATCATAAACCAAGTAAATAACACCAATCACTAAAAGGAAAAGCAACCCCCAACCAAGAGAACCACCAGAGAGCAGCATGCCAGTCACTCCCCTAATTCTATCCAAACGTAAATCAGAATGCTCTTCCACTAACAGCGCATCATTAGAATAAAGAGCAATAGTAACATTAGCATCAGGCATGTTTCCATGATCCAAAATTAGTTCCATAGAAGCTGACTCTCCAACATCCAAATCAAATAAAGGAGGAGAAACAACACTCCATGACTCCGGAACATCCTCAACAGTCACAAACAGTTTTTCCAAACGTTCAAACCCAGTATTAGAAACATCATACTCAATAATATAAGCACTTCCATCACTAGATTCTTTGACATTCATGACCATAGAAACAGGCGCGCCTTGAGAATGAACGTTGACTGCCAGATACTTTCCTGAAACATGATTACCAGAAACTGCTTTGACCTTAACATAATGAGAACCCTCTTCAAAACCAGTTAGTTCAAGCCTAACAGATTTTTCTGAATTAGATCTTAAAGTAATGAAAGAATCATGAAAATGTTCTTTTCCGTTCTCTTCCTCAACATAAACGATTATGTTAGTTATGCTCACTTCTCCCTTGTTCTCAAGTTTAACCCATACAGCAGGCTCCTCATCAACAC
>JAIOSL010000015.1 GCA_021107635.1 archaeon
ATTGCAGGGATTGTCAGTTTTCGGTGATTGTTTTTCCTAATGAGTTTGCTCCTGCGTTTTTGTGGGTGAGAGCTTCGGCAGGATCAATTCTTTTACTAGCAGCTTTGATCATGCTTGGCGCGTTGGTGCACTTATGGATGAAACGAAAAAAGCCAAAAAAGACTAAACCAAAGTTATCTCCAGTAAATCTCAAAGGCTCTGGGCGAAAAGCTTAACTGCTAACATGAAACCAACGCCAAAAACAAAAACTATGAAAGATAAAGCAGATTTACGTGTGTCTGGTTCTTTATGTAATTCAGGAATCAAATCAGATGTTGCGATTTAAATGAATCCTCCAGCAGCAAACGGTAAAAGAAAATCTATTGTTACTCCTGATTGACTTAAAAAGAATCCTATGATTCCACCGAGCACTGCGGTCAACTGAGACAAAAAGTTATACAAGATTGCTTTTTTCTTCTCAAGACCTCCATAAATCAGCACTCCGAAGTCACCAAGTTCTTGAGGAATTTCATGGCCAATCACCATTGCTGTCGTTAAAAAGCCTGCGGGAACTGAAACTAAAAAGCTTGCGGCAATGATTAATCCGTCAATAAAATTATGCAATCCATCTCCAACAAGAATCAGGTAAGTGAACGGATGAGTTTCACATTTGCTTGTTTTATGGCAATGATGCCACTTGAAAAAACGTTCCATAATAAAAAACAAACAGAAACCAGCGATTAAAATCAATACTGCTTCATCAAAACTCATTAATTCCAAAGACTCTCCAAGCAAATGCAAGAATGCTCCACCTAAAAGCGAGCCAGCAGAAAATGCTACTAGCAATCCTAGCAGTTTCTCCAAAGTTTTAGGTTTGAGGCTGAGAGAGACTGCTCCTATCATTGACAAAACGCTAGATGTTAACGTTGCAACGAGAATCCAAGCAAAAGCATCCATGAAAATCTTTTTTTATTCTGTTTTTACTGTTTTATAATTATTCTGGTTGGTGTTGTTTCTTGAATTTTTGAAGTTCTTTGTATGATTTTGGAGTTTCTTTTTTAAAGAATTCAATTAATCTTTGTCTTTCTTCAGGATGCTCAAGATAACGTTTCACTCCTTCAACATGTGCTTTTCCAATGAACACTGGCACGTCTCCATGTTTTTTTATTACGTGATGTATCTTTTCTGCCATGTATGCATCGCGTAAGCGGAGAATAGAAGAAGTAGGAAAAGCAAATTTTTCTATTAATGGTAGTATTTTTTCTTTTGATGGTTCCATTTGAGCGTGCATCATTGTTGTGTAATCTTCTGTCCATCTGCGATATTCTATGGCTTCTTTTATCTCTTTTGGGGTTATCTTTTCTTCTTTGAGGGTTTTTGGTATGAATGGATATATTTCAGTGTAAAACGTCATATCTCTGTCAGACAACTTGAGTGTTTTCTTTAGTCCTGAGAGTTTTTCCTTGTTTTCCAACAGTCCTGTTTTTTCTTTTTTGTCAAGCTTTCCAAGTGTTTTTATGATGTCTTTAATGGTCTTTTCATGTTCTTTTGATGATTCTTTCAGAAAGTCGTTTGGATTGTCTATTGTTTCAATCCTTTTTTTGAGTCCTTTCTTTCCGTTCCATTCTCCTCTTTTTTCCATGTCAATGTTAACGGATTTCGTTCCTTCAGGTATGTCTATAACTCCCTTATCAAAGTTTTTCTCGTGGCACACTATTTTTTTCCCAGCTAAATATTTTTTTGTTTCTGGCCACATTACGCCTGTGCGACATTTAGGTTTTATGCGTTCCATTAAACTGTGGGAAATTTCGTATAAATTGACTTTTCTTTTACCTATTTTTGCTTTTACTGGTCTGGGAAGCTTTTTTGCCATAGGCTATTAAAGGCAGTTAGTAGCTTTTATAAGTTTACTACTTTTTCACAGAATACGCTCAAGCTGTTTTCGAATTCTTCGTCTGTTTTGACTCTCATTGTGACGATCAAACCGTTAATGTTGTTGGCTCGTAGTTTGTTTATTGTGAAGTTGCTGAATCCTAAGACTTTTTCCTGGTCGTTGTAGATTAGTAGGGAAGACCAGGAGTCTACAATAAAAAATCTTTTCCCTGGTTCCATGCGATTTATTGCGTTTGTGATTGCTATGCTAAGATCTGTTAGATTGCTTGGGTGTGATACGTAAAAGCAGTCCGGAGAGTCTTTTGGAGAACCGCTGAGCTTGGAGATACAATCGACAAAAGTCATGCTTTCTGGGTTTATGCCTTTTGCAATCATTATTTTTTTGAGCGTGCTTACTGTGCGTGTAATTGAGACACAGGTTCCAGTCATTTTTTCTTTGTTCACTGCATAATCAAGCAGGCGTAAGAATGTAGTAAAATGGGTTTGCGGTTGAGTAAGCAGTAAAAGCATGTATGGGTCTGGTAATCCATCAATTTCTCTTTTAAGGATTTTACTGATGTCCGGTTCATCCGGTATTATTTCTCCGATTACTGGACGTTCTTGCATGTTATTTCACGTTAGTTTTACTTCTCCTGCATAAGATAAGTATGTTGTTGCTAGCAAGAGCGAAGCAAAGCATGCTAGGAACGTGTATTCTACTGCTTGTAGTTCTCCTGGTGTGATACTTATGCTTAATTGTCCTAGTGCTGCAGTCAAAGCCCACAAGCATGCGAAGCCCATGCTTACACAAAATATCAGCCAAATGGATGAAGCATATTGGGTTAACTTGTTGTTTTTGAGGCTGTATACTATGCCTACAGCAAAGCCTAGAGCTCCAATCCCCGAAAAAATGGCTAAAAGAAAACCAGGAGTAATCACTGCATCACCCTCTTCATTCTCCTGAAAGAAACAAACGCTCCAGCTCCAAAGAACAGTCCAGATGCCATAAGCGAAACGCTCCTGGCCATTTCCGTGATTCCATAGTCTCCTGGTATCATTTTTGCTGCAAATATGCTGGCTACTAGTATGCAAACATAGCCTAAAAGCATATATTTCATTTTTGGATCTTTTTTGGTTTCCATTGCCATTACTGGCAGGCCTAAAGCGATTATAAGGAGTATTATTATTCCTTGTAGTGATGCCATGTGTTCACCAAAAATTATTATCATGTGAGGGGTTTTAAATGTTTCCTTTTCTTCATTTGGTCATGTTTGTGCTCTCTCTTAGTTCTGCACTAAGCTGGATTAAGAAGGCTTTTATAAAATACTAGAGTAACTTTTTTTGATGTCTGTAAGAAAGCATTATCGGTTAATGGATTTGAAAAAAGAGAGAGCCATAGTCAAAAAGAATAAGGAATACTGGAAACCAGAGAAAACAAGACCGATCTACTTCAGGCAAAGTATTTGGCCGACTGAAAAATTTTCCATACCGAAAGTCCAAAAAAAGGATTCCATACTTGTTTTTGCTGGGAACACTGGTGAGTTATCTTCTCACATAGATTCGAAAAATAAGATTTTCTCTGATTTTACTCCTGAAGCGGTTGGACTTGCTAAAAAGCATTTCAAGAAAGATTTCAAAGATTTCTTGGTTGTTGATGCAACACACCTCCCAATCAAAGAAAAAAGTGTGGATTGGCTTTTTTCTTATGAACCATACCATCTTGGGAATTCTCCAACATATTTGCCAAAAGCTCTTCTCACAGTAAAGAAGGGAATAATTTTTTCTCACAGGAGCAGACGTGGTTCCTTGACTAAAACAAGTAGGATACTGGCAAAACTGTATGGACTCGAAGAAACAAAAGTAAGAAAGACTATGCGAGATAAGTCCTCTAGACCACCACCAAAGAAAAGAGATATTTTGATTCACATATTCGAAATCACTCCAAAAAGTCGAGAAAAAGCGAAGAGAGATTTAGCAGTTCTAAACAAAATAAATTCCAAACGATCTTCCACTCAGGCGCATACGAAAGAAAGTATTGAAAAAATCAGGGAAGAACTAGACATTCCAAAAGCAAAGTTTAAGGAAACACTCAAACGTCTAGACAAAATGGTTGCCATAGCAAAGAAAGGAAGTAAACAGACATTGTCTTTTAAAATTGAGTATTGAAACACAGTTTTTTATAGTCTGGTGTTCTATTAATTATCCATGAGCGCAGTCTTTATAGCATTAGAAGGCTTGGACGGAAGCGGTCAGAGTACTCAATGCAAGTTTTTGAAAGACTGGTTTTTTAATCAGGCAAAAAAGTGTTTGGTCACTAAAGAACCAACAGGCAATCTGGTTGGCGGCTTAATACGCGCGCAGCTTACTGGCATGTGGCAATCAAGTGCGGAAGCACTTCAACTGCTTTTTGCTGCGGATAGAGCTTTGCATTTAGAAAAAGAAATTTCGCCAGCGTTGAAGAATGGCATACATGTGGTTTCTGATAGGTACTTGTTTTCAAGCATTGCTTATGGTATGCTTGATGCTGACAAGCACTGGTTACAAAACATTAATTCGACTTTCTTGTTGCCTGATGCAATCATTTACTTGGATGTTAAGCCAGAGGAATGTTTACGTCGGTTAGAGGGTGATCGTGTAGGTTTGGAACTGTTCGAGAAAAAAGATTTGCTCACTAAGGTCAGAGCTAACTATCTTGAACTGTCGCGTGAGTATAAGGGTTTTCATGTTGTGGATGGCATGCGTTCGCCTGCTGTTGTACATGAAGAAATATTAAATATTATTAAAAATTGTTTATGAGGTGATTTCATGGATTCGTATGTAATTGATTTAAGTGAAGGAAAAGAGTGTATTGTCGGTCAAGGAAATTTTTCTTTGAAGACAGTAGATGACATTGCTAGAGTGTTAATGACTTCAGCTTCCAAGATTCGAGTGGGAGTAGCAATGAACGACGGAGGAATGCGCATCACGCGCAAGTCTGGTAATGATCCTGATTTAGCGTTAGAAGCTACTAACATCGCGCAGTCTGTTGGTGCTGGACACTTGTTTGTGATACTAATTAAAGATGCATATCCTGTGAATATTTTAAATGATTTACAGAACGTGCATGGTGTTTGTAACATATATGCTGCTAGTGCTAATCCCCTGGAATTGATTGTTCATGAGACCAGTCTTGGTCGCGCTATTATTGGTGTGGTAGATGGTCATCGTTCTGAGGGTGCAGAAAGTCCAGAAGATTCTAAGAAGCGCAGGCAGACTCTAAAGAAGATAGGCTATCATCTGGGCTGAACCTGGAGAGAGTAGCCGTCGGACCAGGCATAGAAGAAGTCTTCGAGCGGATAGGAGAGCATTTTCACAGTGTAAGGTCCGCAGAGCATTGATTTTCTTGGTTGTCTGTACACTGGAATCACACTTCTATTTCCATCAAGTCTCTTGATGCAATAGTCTTCGGGAAAATCTTTTTTGCTACTTTTTCTGCGTGGTCTCGGTCTTCAAGCGTCTTGTAGTATACTGGGCTGAAGTGGGTGAGTGCGAGCTTCTTGGCTTTGGCTTTTTTGGCGATTAGGGCGGCATCTTCGGGGTTGCAGTGGTATTTGCTTTTAATTCCTGTTCTGTGGTTGCATTCTTGGATGAGTAGGTCGGCGTGCCTGGCTAGTTTCACAGCGTTTTCACATGGTTTTGTATCTGCGCAGTAGGTTAGGACTTTGCCATCTGCTTCAATGCGGTAGCCATACACAGTATCAGAGTGATCTAGGAATGCACATTCTAGAGTGAAGTTATTCTTGTGTCTTCCTGGTTGGAGTTCATTTATGGTGATTGTGAGGGGGAGATGGTCTAGGGTTCTGGGATAAAACGGCGTGTTTATGATTGTCTTCAGGTTTTTCTCCGTGTTTTCTTGACCGTATATGTCGAGGCTTCTCATTCTCATGGAGCGCTGGATTACTGGCAAGCCCACGATATGGTCCAAATGGAAATGGCTTAGTAACAGGCTGATTGGCTTGTTTTCTTTGAGGAATTCAAATGACCTGAAGAATCCGGTTCCCGCATCGAGGAAGATATATTCTTTGCTGGTCTCGACGAGGATGCTTGCGGTGTAGCCATTGTCATTGGTGAACCAGCCGTTTGTGCCAAGGAAAGTCACTTTCATTCGTTCTATTTAGGCTGTCTTGCTTTTTATTGGTTCTTCTAGGCTGTTCCAATGGGTACTATTCCTGTTTTGAAGAATAACAGGTAGATTAGATAGATTAAGTAGAGCGCGAACAGTATACAGCCGTCTCTTCTTCCTACCTTATTTTCTTTCAGCATGAGTTTTGTCAGTAGTATTGCTGATGCGAGAAGGACGATCAGGTCAAACCAGTTTTCCCATAGGTTGACTTGTAATGGTGTAGTGAGAGAGACTAGGCCTAAGATGACCAGGACGTTGAATACATTGCTGCCTATTGCCGTTCCAATGCTCATCATTATTTTCTTTTTTCGCATTGCTTGGAACGCGATGCTTATTTCTGGGAGGGATGTTCCCATAGCAAGTATTGTGGCTCCTATGAACCATTCGGAGAGACCTACTATGCGAGACAGGTTTACTGCTGCATCCACTGAGAACCTAGAGCCGGCATAGACTAGAACGATACCTATACATATCACTGCGAATTGTTTCCAAATATTAGCGTGTCTTGCTTTTTTCACTCCAGCGGCTTTGTTGTGGTGATAGAGATAGTAGAGGTACACGCAATATCCAGCGAGGAATGTGAGTCCTATAAATATATTGGTTCCTCCTGCGACAAAAGCTATCACAAGAGCCATGTATGTTGCTATTAGCGCGAGGCAGTCTCTATCAATAATGTCTTTGTCTATTTTTGTTATAATGAAAATGGCTGGAAGGCCAATTATAACGCAGATGTTGACTATGCCAGAGCCTATGATATTGGACACTGTCACTGAATAGTTTCCCATGAAAGCTGCGATTAGGGACACGCCCATTTCTGGGAGAGACGTGGCAAAAGAGATGAGTGTGAGGGAGATTATTAGCTCTGATATTCCAAAGTGTCTTGCGATTTTTATTGAGCCTTCAAGGAATGTGTCTGCTCCTTTGATTAGTATTATCATTCCGATTGCTAGGATTATGAGGTTGGCGAGAGGATTGGTCTCGACTAAAATGGCTAATTGTTCCAGAATAAGTTCTAGTGACACACATGTTTTTCGTAAGAACCGTTTATATTACTATTGCTGTAGGTTCTATGGTGGACTCGCCGGGATTTTCCAACCCTATAGGGGTTTGAAAAGGGGGTGCAACCCCCTTTCTTTGAACCCGGGACTTCTGCCGATCTCGAGCCTTTTTTCCAGGCTTTGCGAAGGCAGCACTCTTCCAGCTGAGCTACGAGCCCACTATCTTATCTTTTGTTATATTATGTATTTATATTTTTCAACTTCCTAATATTCTCATGGCATTGGTTTTGGAAGGAACCGTAGTGCCCGGCTTTAGACATGGAGCAGTGTTTGTTCAACGTTATTTGGATAAACTTGAGGACGCTTGCGGTTTCAAGCCTTTTCTTGGCACTTTAAACTTGGAGTGTAGTATGCAACCTGAGTTTCCTGTGTACTCAAATTTTATTCCTGGCTGGACTGAACGCGGAGCTGAATATGGCTCTGTTTGGTGTTATCCTTGTTCTTTGAATGGTTTAAAAGGTGCTGTGATTGTGCCTGATAAGACTTCTCATCCTCCAGAGGTCATAGAAGTGATTTCGTCTTATTGTTTGAAGACTAGGCTAGGATTAAAAAGAGGTTCTACTGTTAAATTAGAAGTTCTGCCAGTGAGACGGTAGTAACTATTTTATTGTATAGTTTCCTAGCTTGTTCAATGCCCAAAATCAAGTATCATACCATGAAAGAAAAAGATGAACATGGGTTCATCAAGAAATACTGGTGGATCATTCCTTTGTTTGCAATAGCTCCTCCAATAGGCTTTTTAGTATTTTTCATAATTTTCTTAAAGTTTGCTTCTTCAAAAGCTGAAAAAAAGGAATTTCACTGGGAATATCCTAAAGAAAGAATACGCTCCACTGCCAGTTCAAGTAGTGCTGTAACACAACCATCCTTAGGTACACCCTGTCCTCGATGTCACTCAGATAAAACAATACTTGTTAATGGCAAGCTCCACTGCTCTGTCTGCAAGTACAAAGAGACGTAACTTTTATTAAGTTTGAATGGATAGATTCAATTGGTGCTTTCGAATGCGAATGGGAATAGTAGAAGTGTTAGGCGCAGAAGAAGTCAACAATGTATTGGAAACAGAATTAGAAAAAGAATTATCCAGCATTGAAATCAAACGACAGTTAGTGCCAACCATTGATGATACTTCTTTAGGAGCAAAAAAACTGTTTGAAGATGAAGATTGCGATGCAGTAATAGTTGGGTACGCACTGGAAGATGGAGAAAAAATTTCAGGCGCGTTCCAGGTAAGCGTTTTGCGCGCGCAGTATGAGGCAAAAAGGCATTTGTTCAGGGTGATTGTTCCTGATGATAAAGATGTTAAAGAGTATGCTCGTGCTGCTGCTAAAGAAATAATCAGATATTTTTATAAGCCAGAGGAATTACAGGCTGAGCGTTCATCTATGCATGAGCCTGAACAGAAAGAAGAAACTTCGTTTAATCCTTTTGCTTTGTTTCAGTAGGTGATTGAATGACAGGTGTTTCAATTTTAATGGTTACCGTGCCAACAGAAAAAGAAGCTAAAATTATCGCACGAAAGCTTGTGGATGAACAGCTTGTGAAATGCGTTAATATTATGCCAGTAGAATCTTTTTATGTGTGGAAAGAAGAGCATCATGAGCAGACAGAATCTTTGATGATAATTAAAATTAATGAACATAATTATGAGAAAGTAGAAGAATTAGTCAACAAATTGCATTCTTATGACGTGCCAGAAATTCTTGGCTTGCCTGTAGTTAAAGGTTCTAAGCCTTATTTGGATTGGATGTTGTCTTAGTGATTTCATGAAGAAGAAGGGAAATGCTTTTCAGCTCTCGCAAAAAGTAAAAAAGTTTGATTTTTTTTTGGGAGTGCTTGGTGCTTTTTGGGGTATTCTATTATTTGCTTTGATTACTGTAAGAGAATTTTCAGATTTTCTTTATACTCTTCCCTCTCCTTTTGGTTCAATAATTGGAAATGTGATATTCCTTGGTATGATCCCTATCATTTTTGCTATCGCGTTTTCACGGTTTTTTGGTCTTACCTTAGAACGGAAAGCATTACGAGATAATTCTCCAAGCAAGGAAGTCTATCACCCAGGTGACCAATGTCCTAATTGTAGTTCAATAGATGTAATCATAAGAAAAAACGAGAAAAATGTGGTCATACAATTCTACGAAGCTATTTGTATGCACTGCAACTATATCAGAAAAGTGTCTGAAAAAGACAAGAAAAGATATGATGTTCCCTGTCCTGTCTGTCATAGTAAAGATAAATGCTTTACCCTAGACGGGTATCACTGCGCGCAATGTGGCAAGTCTCTCAAAAATAGACTTTAACTATTAATTCCATAGAGGTTATCTTAATGGATAAAGAAACGTACAAAACATGGCATAGCGTGATACTGCTTTTGCTGATACTTTTTGGATTCATTTTACTTCCATACGTCCTATTCAATTTTCGATTTCCTTTTATAGAATTTTTCCCAGTGGAACTTCAACAGTATGTTTCCCTATCCATATTCCTTCTGCCAGTATTGTTTTTGGTTCTCTTGAAACTTCTCGAATTTTTTAAACCAAAGCCAAAAACACGCTCTCCAAACAAAAAAATCTATTATCCTGGTGATCCTTGTCCTGAATGTGGTTCAAGAGGTGTTGTAATAATGGATGGAGAAGCAGCATGTATGGACTGTGGGAACAAAAGGAAAGTACGTGAAAGAGACAGGAAAGAATATGACCTGCCTTGTCCTTACTGTCACAAAAAAGACAAGTGTTTTCTGGAAGATGATTATGCATGCGCTAACTGTGGAAAAAACTTGCATAATCCTTTTTAAGCGTCGTTGTGAGGTCGTTTTGATACGTATAAAATGTTTTCATGCACTTTGTAGCCTAGTTTTTTGAAGAGCGTGAGTGAAGTAGAATTTGTTTTTTCGATTGTCACAAACTTAATTTCAGTGCATTCTTGATTCAAAAAATTTTCTGCTTGTTCGATTAACCTAGAAGCAATTCCTCTTCTCCTATATTCTTTTTTAACCGCCAATCGGCATATCTCGCCTTTTCTTCCATCATTAGTTACTATTACAGCTCCAGCAAGACAGTTTCCATCAAACGCACCTATTACTTTCATTTCTCTGATTTCTTTGGAAACACGTTCTTTGCTGTCTCTTCCTGTTTTCCTGTAGTGTATCTCACATTCTTCCCAAAGCTTAACTAATTTTTCGTAGTCTTCTTCCTTCAACGTTTTGTATTCCATCCTCTCACCCTCTCCCTTTTACTCCTGCGTTTCTATGTTTAAGTATCCTTCAAGAGTCTTCTGGTTTTTCTTATCATAGAAAGCTTTAGCCGTTTCCCAACTTTTTCTTACGCAAGGAGGAAACTTTCCTCTCTCAGCAAAACAATCTCTTAAAAACTTTTTAGTCCGAGGGTCTCCCGGATAGCCTGTGCCTAACAAACCATACTGTTGTTCAAGCTTCCTGACGCTGGCGTCTCGTTCTGTTTTAGCAATGATTGAAGCAGCACTCACTATTGGATAATTATAATCTGCTTTATGTTCAATTACTGCGTTAATATTCGGTCCTAAATATTTATGCAAGCGTTTCAGGAAATTAGCTGGAATTGAGTCCGGACAATCAATTATAAGCTTTTCAGGCTCAGGATCAAACAAACCCACTAATTCTGCGATTTTCTTGGCTTCTACTTCATTCAAAGAAATGGTCGAACGCAAAAAATCTATTTCTTTTGCTGAAATCTCAACGAAATTCACTTGCTTTGCACGTTTTCTTATGTTTTCTGCTAGTTTTTCACGTTTTTCTGGAGGAACTAGTTTAGAATCTTTGCATCCCATTTCAGAATAAGCAATGCTAGAGCGTTCAGTATCCAGCACTCCTGCTATCATCATTGAGCCTATAACGGGGCCTTTAGGCGAAAGTCTGGTTTCCCAAGCTTTCTCTGCCCGCCTCATCAATACCCAAAACTAGCATTTCGTCATTATTATGACGTTATGCTTTTTAAACCCTTTAGGATATAATAACATTCACGATTTTCTTATAGTGATTAGAAATGAAAGGAATCATACTCAGCTACAGACGTGGCAGAAGAACCGTAAACCACAATCAAATGATTTTGGAATTTCCGGATGAAAAGATACCGGCCTCTCTTATCGGCAGAAAGGTAATGTGGAAAAGCACTTCAGGAAAAGAACTCCACGGAAAAATTATTGCATTGCACGGAAGAAAAGGTGCAGTACGAGCATCTTTCTCAAAAGGATTGCCTGGACAAGCTCTTGGAGAAAAAATCCTTCTTCTAGAAGCTCCTGCAAAGAAAGCTCCAACTAAAAAGGTTAAGAAAGACTTATAAAAAGGCTTTCCAAATTGCTAACGCTACAACAGCAATGCCTATTATGAGAACGATAAGCAACCAGTCATCCCCTAAGCTTAATGGCTGTGCTTCTTCTTTCCAATGAGTAAACTCAAACTCTTTGGAATTGCTTACATAACCTTGTTCAGAAGCAATAACTTTTACTGAATATACTCCAGCATCAGTGAAAGTAAAAGAAGATTCATAATAGCCTGTTTCAGCATTGCGAGCTAAATCAATATTGTGTACTGCTTTGCTTGGTGTTTCTATGTTAGCTCTGGCATTTGCTCCTGCAACAGTTTCTCCGCTTTCATCCAAAACTTGAACCTGCACGGTAATATATTCTTCTGTAATGTTATCTCCAGACATTGGATACACTAGTTTTATCATCAAGCGGCTAGGAGAAACATAAAACGAAGTGGAATTAGAATTAAGTTGGTCTTTCCAAGTAGCAGTAAACGTTACTTCGTGTCCTCCCTCTTTTAGCGGTCCGATCTCTCCACTATAATATCCATTCTTTTCATATTCTAACGTAGTGCTGTCTGAATCAGTGCTTGCTATCACTTCTGCATCTGAAATCGGAGGATGTTCGTTAGTATCCTCTAACACCTGAACTTTCAATGATACGGTATCGTTCACTGGGAACGTCTGTCCAAAGTCCGGAGCATGAATTTTCATACAAAATCCGTTTGCGCATCCCATTGCTTCAGGCAAAGGCACTACTTCTTCTCCTGCTTTTATTGCAGGAAACACTGTTGAAGTATTGGAATATCCTTCCAGAGAAGCAGTCACTAAAATTTCATACCATCCTTTTTCATCTAAAAGCAGTGGCGTAGTATACATTGGATTTACTTGATCGTCTTTATAAGCCAACCTGATCTCTTTAATTATTGAAGGAGTTATGACACGCGCTTCAACAATAGCGTTCGATTTTCTGAGTTTTTCTCCTGTTGCAGTGTTTACTAGTAATATGTTAATATCTGTTTTTGAGCCGACAGAATACTTGCTTTTGACTGGAGCTGCTCTCTTAATTTCCATTTTTTGTTCTCCGGGAATAAACACTCCGTTGATTTCGCCAGTAATCGTAAAATCAACTGTTTCTTGTACTGTTTGCTCGTCTTTTTCTGCAGTAACAATAATCTGATAATATCCAGGGCCTAGCTCAGTTTCTGCTCTATAATATGATCTGCCTTCAGGAACCGTTAATTCAATTTCAGTATCATCTGAATTAATTTTTGCAGTGACTTGTGCGTCATGCACAAACTTTCCTGCTGCTTTAACTGAAGCTTTTATGTCTGGAGAAGAAGCATAAGTTTTGTTTTCAGGAGAAGTTATTTCCAAAAAAAGTTTTGAAGTTGTGACTTTGAAGCTAGAGGAGTTTTCATAGTCGCTTCCGTTATATTCTGCGTAAACTTTTACAGTGTAACTTCCTGCTTCTTTAATCTCAAAAGAACACGTGTACGTGTTTCCTTTGACCAATTCTTTAGTTTCTATAACAACGTTTCCTTCACGTAGTTCAGCAGTAAGTTCTGCATCTTGAATTTCTGTAGTGTTATCGATTAATTGCACTATCACTGGAATAGTTCCATATGCATACTCTCCAGTAGGTTCTTCAAAATTAATGTCCAATGCCGAAGCACTGGCCAAAAGAATGATTGCAAGCAGGAAACTGTACTTCATGTTTTTAATTGAAGCGGCACGGGTATATAAGTTTTTGCAAAGTTTGTCCACAACCTTTTAAATTGTTGAACTCCTAATCACTTCATGGCATTGAAGCCCAAAAAATTGAAATATGAACTAATCAAACCAAAAAGTGGCCCACCACATGCACGTTTTGAAAAAAGCACAAAAAAGTATTTACAATTCATTATTGAGAAGCAGCTTCATGAATCTCACAAAAAAGGCGATTTCAGTCTAAAATCAAAAGCTTTAGACATGCATTATGATGAACCTTTTCACACAATACATAACAACATAATCAAAGAACATTTTTCAAACAAAAAAGAAGATTACTTTGCTTTAATGCACAGTCTTGGTTTTATTACTCGAGGTCACTTAGAACATATCAAAAAGTCTTTGAAGGCTAAAGAAGAAAGAAAAGCTAGAACTCAAATAAGAAGGCAAGAGAAAAAAGAGATTGAAAACTTAGATCCTCATGGAGAGCAAGAGCTACTCAAACAATTGAAAAAGAAAAGATAGGAGGAGTCAAACTCCTCGGTTCTATGCCGCAATTTTAATTCCAAGCTCACGTTTCAGCTCGCGATACCTGTTTCTGATAGTGACTTCTGTTACACCAGCAACATCAGCTACTTCTTTCTGGGTTCTTCGCTCACCTAGCACGACTCCTGCAATGTATACTGCTGCAGCAGCCACGCCTGTTGGTCCTCTTCCAGAAATCAAGCCTTTCTTTATTGCTTCTGTCAGCATTTCTTTAGCTTTTTCTTGTACTTCTCCTGACAAATCTAACTCAGAAGAGAATCTTGCAACGTAATGCACTGGGTTTGTAAGAGGCACATCCACTCCAAGCTCTTTTTTGATGAACCTATAAGTACGTCCGATCTCTTTTTTTGGAATGCCAGATACTGCACTGATTTCATCAAGAGTTCTAGGGATTCCATACTGCCTGCACTTAGTGTATATGACTGCTGCTACTACTGATTCAATAAGCCTGCCTCTAATCAATCCTTTTTCTACTGCTTTTCGATAAAGTAAAGCTGCAGCTTCCCTAACATTTGAAGGCAAACCAAGACTTGAACTGATCCTAGACAATTCACTCAAAGCAATCGTAAGATTACGTTCCATGGAACTAGAAATACTTGACCTTTTATGCCACTTTCTTAATCTATACATCTGTGACTGGCTTTTTGAAGGAAGTTTTGAACCTCTAATATCTCTATTATACTTGTCAATTTCAGTTACCAAACCCTTATTCGGTTTAGTATACTTGATTGGAGCTCCGGTTCTCTGTCTCTTGTTGCGCTGATCAGCATCGAACGCGCGCCATTCTGGACCGAAGTCTATTAAGTTTTCATCGATTACTGCTCCGCACTTGTTGCAGACTACTTCTGCTCTATTGTAGTCTCTTATCATGGAGGTGCTTCCGCATTCAGGACATTTCATTTTTTATCACCTAGAATTTTGATAGCATGTTTTTTCATTGTTAATGTTTTGCAAGAATCTTCTCAGATAGGTTTTTATATTTGGATATACAAACCTTTAAAAACCTTCCGGTCGGGGGGGCTTTGTGTAAAAACTAGCTTAGGTGTAGAAAGTCAAGATTCTGTGTAAAAAGTCATTTTATGGTTCCGTCTTTTTTAAGGGTGATGGGGTTTTAGTGTCGCAAGAGGGTGACGGAAAAACAAAAAACAGGCGCAAGCTTTAAATAATTAATCCACCCTCTATTTGCCTGTGTTTTGTGAAAAAAACGATAAATGCAAAGGGGCAAAGAAGAAATATGCTAATAGAGACTCAGATTTCATTGACAGTAGTGTTTTTTTAAGCCCAATACTCGATGCTAGTTCAAATAAAGCTGATGATAAGGCTAAAGCAGCTGCATCTAGTACATACATTGCAAAAGTTAGGAATGGAGTCGTATCTGCCTATACTTCCCCGATTGTTCTCGGAGAATGTATCATGGTAATCTCAGAATCCATAACAGATACAAATGAGCGATGTCGTGCAATTGAAATTCTTATAGAAGAACTCAAAAGAGTCTACTTGAATCAACATATTGAACTGGATGACCATATAGATGGATTGAATAAAGTAAAAGAGATATTTAACTATTGTGGGTTAAACGACACAAAAATAGCTGCTGATGCAGTCAAATTTCCAGTTAAAAAATTGATTACTGTTGATGATGATCTTGAGCAATCACTCAGAAAAAATCCACATATAACTGTGTTTCATCTAACAAAACATAACACGCATTAAATATTCAAATTTTTCTTATTTCGCACCATTTTTAATATTTCTGTACTACTCTTATCACGATATTCTTTCTTCATTGCCGAGCGAGGTATTGCCTTGAATTCATAATTTCCAATACTCATTTTTGGGGTTGTATCAAGAAACTTGAATATATCATACACCAACTTCACCATGTATATAACAAGGAGCTAAGGGGTATATATTTGTTACCCCCTCCATACAGTATGCTAAAAGACTGAATTAGAGAGTATCTCAAGCCATCTATTATTAGTATTAGTAGTATTTAATCCTGCTTGTTCTTTGGTGAAGAGGTTATAGAAGTGTTTTTTTGTTTTAATATTTGTGATACATAATGATATATACATGTATATACTAAAATAATCTATGGCACGGTCTCCAAGTATCGAAAAAGTGGAACCACCACCAGTGCTCATTCGGGAAATTGAAGCTGTGTATACGGGAGAGATAAAGCCTTTTGGTAATGGGGCTCATGTGGTTGTTTCTAAAAAACTATCTCGCTATGGTCAGGTGTTTATAGTCATTCCACGAGATGTTCGTGATAAAAGCAATGTAGAGTCAAAAGACAAGAATATTAGGTTTTACCAGAGGGGGAATAAATGAGAAGGATATTAGAGGAAGCCCGTCAGTGTGATAACAAGAAGCTGTGGGCTTTGATGCGTGAGTATGAGAATACCTATCGAAAGAATATTTGTTCAACATGCTCATTGACAAAAAGGGAAAGAAGAAATTGTCAAGAAGTAGATGGGAAAACGTATTGTAAACACCTATCCAGAGCAAGAGCGAAATACTTTGAAAGAGACATTTGTTCACAAATAAAAAGGATTATGCTTGCCCAAAGACTTGGAGGAGAGAGGGCGGAAAACCTCCTCATCTTTTCTGAACTTGAAGCGCTTCAATTGCCGCGTTTAAAGCAGGCTTATCCAGATAGTACTTTTCGGGGTAACCATTTCTAAAGTATTTGGAGCTTTTCTGTAACTCGCATCGACTTGCTTCAGTTTCGTAAGCATATATTGGTTGATGAAGTTCTCTTCTCTCGCACAGGTCGAAGATACCGTCTAGGTCTAGTTCATCAAATGGGGTGAATCCTGCTTCTGAAGCAAATGCTCCACCATATGCTTTCGCGAGTGCATCCTTGGTTCGAATTGCTAATGTTGCTTCATCGAATAGTCTTAGTTTGTCATATGTTAGTTCTTTGTCCATACCTCCTTGATAGATTCGAACAGAGAACGATTTGATTCCAAAATAAGACAAGAGACTAGGCATTGAAACATCTTGAAAACCATACTTTCTCACACGTCTTTCAATTCCCCCAATTGCAACCCAGCCAAGTTTTTTAGCATATTTTTTTAGTAGCTCGTAGTTTTGGAAGTTTTGAAAGATTGATCGACAGCGGAAAGCATA
>JAIOSL010000032.1 GCA_021107635.1 archaeon
ACTTCCTTGAACCAGAATAACAAGAACTGGCTTTGACCTAACCTTATTGAAACCCTCCTCAAAACCCATTAATTCAAAGCTTACAGAATTTTCTGAATTAGATCTTAAAGTAATGAAAGAATCATGAAAATGTTTTTTTCCGTTCTCTTCCTCAACATAAACCATTATGTTAGTTAAGCTCACTTCTCCCTTGTTCTCAAGTTTAACCCATACAGCAGGCTCCTCATCAACACTAAAAGAAATGCTTGAAGGAGAGTACAAAACCAATGGCACTTTATCCTCTACAACTTTAATTGCAAGAGAATCAGAATCTGTTTCTTTACCATTAGATGCACCAAGCACAACCTCATGGAGACCTTCCTCCGCATTCATCGGAGAAACAGTCAAATAAATATAACGAGTTTCACCCCATTCAAGAGAGAAATCACTAGGTTCTACGACTGAAGGAAATTCAGAGTCAACGCTTAAGCTAAAGTTAGCGTCGTCACAATAATTGGTAACCCCAACACGGAAAGCTCTTGAAGAATACTGATGTACTTCTTGAGGAGAGCCACCTTGAATTCTAACATCAACACATGATGCCATTGCCATTGAGAGCAATAACACTAGCGCGATAAATCTAACCCCACGCATGTATTATTTTTGCACAATACTTCTTTATAAACCTTTTCGTATCTAGGGGGGGACTACAACAGAAAGGCAGGATAGGAGAAGCATTAGACAAAAAGACAATCGTAACATATATAAAGGAGCGATACATTTTATAACTACGTGAACAACGACACTCTATTCTTGCTTAAGAGGCTGGGTTTGAACCAGTATGAATCTCGCACATACCTATCACTAGTTAACTCTAGTCCAATCACTGCAACAAAACTTTCAGACATGGCAGAGATACCCAGGCCAAGAGTCTATGACGTGCTCTCAAAACTTGTAAAAAAAGGTTTTGCAGTCACAAAACCAACCAGACCCACGCAATACATGGCAGTGCCACTAAACGCAGCAATCAACTCCTTGAAAAAAGATAAAATAGAAGAACATGAAAAAAACTTGGAAGAACTAAAATCACTGGAAGCCAAACTAGCAATACAATTTGAAGACAAATTTCAAGAAGAAATGGGACAAGAAGATGTCTACGTGATACGCGGCAGAAAAAGCATTTATTCTGTCCTAGAAGACCTAATCGAAAAATCAGACAAACACATAATCCTAGCAAGCAACGAAGAAGGTATGCAAAGAAAACAACGTGAATACAACGGCCAACTCAAAAAAGCAAAAACGCGCGGAGTCAACGTAACAATGAAACACTGCAAACACAGAATGGTAATAGTTGACGACAACGCACTGATTTTCTTATCAGAAAGCAAAACACCTAAAACTGAAGAAGCTGCATGGATAAAAAGTCCATTCGTAGCAACTTCAATGAAACAAATGCTCACACAGATGTGAGACCATGAAACACTTTTTACTAATCCTCTCAATTTTACTCGTTATAGGCTGTACCCAAGAGCCAGTACAAACGAACACAACAGAACCACCCAAACTTCCAAATTATAACAACAGCTCAGAACCAATAGACAGTGAAAAAGATGAAACACCACCTCCGAACAAGGAAGCAATAATAGAGTATACGATTAACGAGATACAATCATTTAGTCCACACAAGTATGACACTGGAATCTTATTCAAGAATACAGGAAATGAAAAAGGAATAGGCTGCGCGTGTGTTGAGTTTACAAGAGAAGAACGCGAAGAAAAAGAAGGAAGAACACAATTAAAAGCAGTCGAATCATTAACCACCCTAGTTTGTGCTGAAGTAGAACCAGGAGAAAGAGCAGTCAAGATGATTAGTAAAGAAGACATAGAAGAAATCTGCAATCAGAAAATGGACGGAAAATTCAGCCTAGAAGAACCAAATGGTCGAGCAAGTGGACCGATAAGGTGTGATGAAGAAGAAATAATCGCACAAATGCCCGAAAGTGACCCACAATGGAAAACAACAAGTGAAGAAGAGTGGAGATTCTCAGAATTCATAATGTTCCCTACCTGGACAAAAAATTCAGAAACAGGAAAATTCGAGTTAAAAGAAGACTGAGCTCACAGTAAACCTTTAATTCTCAGACCTCGTTCTCTAAAGTATGACGTTTGGACAAACACTCAAAAAAATAAAATCATTAGAAATCCAATCCAGCAGCAATGTTACCAAACAAGGACTCAAAGCACTCTCACAAGATATCCAAAAAAACAAAGAAACACACAAAAAATTACTCAAAACCATTAAAACCAAATCCAAACAACTATCCCAAGTAAGAGTCACAGAACCAGCCATCCGAAATGGACTTCGCTATCTCGCACAAGATATTAAAAACGCAAAAACCGCCGAAGAAACTAGAAAAACAGCAGTGAAAAGCATACGAGACTATCTCACAAAAATGAAAAAAGCAGAACAAAAAATAGCAGAAATAGGCTCCAAACGAATCAAAAATAACATGACAGTAATGACCCACTGCCATTCCAGAGTAGTAATGAGCATACTTAAAAAAGCCAAAAAACAAGGCAAGAAATTCAAAGTGATATGCACTGAAACCAGACCATTCTATCAAGGAAGAACCACAGCAAAAGAACTGCTTTCTACAGGTATTCCCGTCACAATGATAGTCGACTCAGCTGCACGATCAGTGATGAACGACGTCGATTTAGTGTTATTCGGCGCTGACGCAATAACAAGCGACGGTTTCCTCATTAACAAAATCGGCACAAGCCAGATAGCCCTCGCAGCAAAAGAAGCACGCACTATGACTTGCACATGCTGCGAAACATATAAATTTGATCCAATGACCTTATCAGGCGATTGGGAACCAATAGAACAACGCGACAGCAAAGAAATCTGGGAAAAATCGCCAAAAAAACTGAAGATACTTAATCCGGCTTTTGATGCAACTCCTCCAGATCTGATAACATTTATAATCTGCGAAGAAGGAGTATACAACATACGAGAAGCATCTCAAATAATGAAAAACGGGAGATGAAAATGTTAACCACAGAAATCATTGAAACAAAAAAAGGAGCTGCACTCGGCATCAAAATAGAATTAGATTACCGACCGCCACCATTACTAATAATTCAAGCAGAAAACGGTTACCTAGCCTGTGGATACCTAAGCAAAGAAACAATAGCAAAAACTGAAGACTGCATGGCAATAATCACAGGAGTCAACACATTCGAAGAAATGCTAAGACACAAAGTAGTATGGGTTAGCAAAAAAGCAATGGAAAGAGGAATTCACGTTGGAATGAACGGAGAAGAAACCCTCAACAATTTCATAGAGTGATAACAATGCTAAGAAAAATGAAAGTTAAACGGGTAGACCTAGAAACAGAAGGAGTCAAAGTAGTAGTACTCAACAAAAAAGACGCAGCAGACATGGACTTGGATGCGCTTGACAGAATAATACTAGAAAGAGAAAACGGAACATCCGCAACAGCAATCGTCAATCTCACAGAAAGATTCATTAAAAAAGGAGAAATAGGACTATTCAAAGAAACATATTCAACGCTTGGCGCAAAAGATAAAGAAAAAATAGAACTAGTACCAAGCAAAAAACCAGAATCCATTAGATACATAAAAGACAAGCTCAACGGTCAAACACTGACAGCAAAACAGATAAATGCTATTATAACCGACCTAATGGAAGAAGAACTTACTGACGTAGAACTAACAGCCTGGGTCACCGCAACATACATCAGAGGCATGCACCGCCAAGAAGTCGTAGCACTAACAGAAGCAATAGTCGGCTCAGGGCCCACGCTTTCCATAGCAGCATCAAGAATCTATGACAAACATTGCATAGGTGGAGTAGCAGGAAACAAAACCACAATGCTGATAGTCCCAATCATTGCAGCAGCAGGACTGAAAATACCTAAAACCAGTTCACGCGCAATAACCAGTCCAGCAGGAACAGCAGACTGCATGGAAGTGATTGCCCCAGTAGCAATGAAAAAAGACGAAATAGAACGTGTTGTGAACAGAGTGAACGGCTGCATAGTCTGGGGAGGCGCAGTAAACTTAGCATCAGCAGACGACAAACTCATAAAAGTACGCAACCCCCTGCGCTTAGACCCACAAGGCATGCTGCTCGCATCAATTCTAGCAAAGAAAAAAGCAGTTGGAGCAACAGACATCATAATTGATATTCCAATCGGAAAAGGAGCAAAAGTAAACACTAAAAAAGAAGCCGAAAGCCTAGCAAGAGAATTCAATCTAATCGGCTCTAATATGAAACTAAATGTCCATTCACTAATCACTGACGGAGACCATCCCATAGGTATGGCTATAGGTCCATCAGTAGAAGCAAGAGAAATCCTACGCATACTTGCAGGAGAACAAGTCTCACCAGAACTAAAAGAAAAAGCCTGCCAGCTAGCAGGAGTCCTACTAGAAATAAGCGGAAAAGCCAAAGACGGAAAAGGTACTAAACTAGCACATTCACTTATAAATGGCGGAAAAGCGAACAAAAAATTCCGAGAGATAATAGAAGCTCAAGGTGGAAACCCAAAAATAAAAGACACTGATGTGACTATGGGCAAGTACACTCACACAGTCAAATCAGAAGAAAAAGGCAAGATAGAACACATAAACAACAGAAAATTTCTGCAGTAGTAAGAGGACTTGGCGCGCCGACCACACCAGAAGCAGGCATGTACTTACACATAGAAGAAGGTACAAAAGTCAAAAAAGGAGATGGAATTTTCACATTATATGCTAACAGTGAACGCAAAATAGACCAAGCACTTGACGTATACAACGACCTCAAACCAATTCAATTCTCTAGAATAATTCTAGAGGAAATCGAGTAAACGATCCCTTTCAACACAAGCAGAATCAAACATTTTACGTCCATCAAAACGAGTGAAAACATTATTCAACAAAAGTGGTTCTCCATCAACAAAAACACTTGAAACAGGCAATTCACCTAACACTAGCTGAGACAAGAAATCATTCCCTAATGAACCCAAATCAAACAAAACCAAATCTGCAGGAGATCCAGAAGAAACAACTTTCTCTCCAACAGCCATATGTACAACCTGAGCAGGACTAACAGAAAAACCTCTTGATTTCTGTAAAAGAGACGCACTGAAAAGCTCTCGCAACAGATTATTGTTGGATGTTGCAACAGGATCATCCACACCAATACCCAATCGCACGCCCTTCTCAATCATCTCTCCAATAGGAGCAATACCATCATCTAAAGCCATGTTAGAAGTAGGACAATGCACAACTAACGCATCTGAGCGTGATAGTATATCTATATCTTTAGGAGAAACCTTAACCGCGTGCACAGCAATAGTGTCATGTGAAAGTACATCAAGCTCATCCAAATACCCTACGCTCGTCTTCCCAGTCTTGTGCATAACGTACCCTTTCTCCATTGAATTTTCGGCTACATGCACATGAATTCCAGTAGAATAACGTTTCGCAAGAAAACGTACGTCTGTAATCAAATCCTGAGAAGCCTCAACCTCATTAGCCAAACCAAACAAACCGTGCAATTTAGGATGCTTCCTTAAATCCTTAACCAAAAGCTCGTTCTCCTTCAAAAACTCGCATTTGAAACGTTCTTTGCTCTTCAAATGCACATCTTTTAAGGCTAAAGCCATAGTTCCTTTCAGCCCTAGTTTGTCAAGCGCTTTAAGCACTGGCTTTGACCAGGTTTTCCCAATATTATTAACGCTTGTACAACCACTCTTGATATATTCCATTCCAAGAACCATCGCACCAAGATAAGCTTGCTCATCAGAAAGCTTGTCTTCCAAAGGAAACAACACTTTCTCAAACATCTCCACCAACGGAATATTCTCACCGATACCCCTTGCCAAACCCATAGCCATATGCACATGCGCGTTAGTCAACCCGGGAAGCAACAGCTTGTTCTTAGCATTAATTTGTTCATAACCTCGCGCATCCCTAGCATCAAAACCGACTATTTTTTTGCCTTCTATCACCACATCCTTCTTCTCGAAAGAAAAATCCGGATTAAGTACTAGTGCATCTTTTATCACTGCTTCCATGAAGAATAGTTAATCGCAACAAATATTAAAACGTTTGCAAAAACGCTAAAACAAAGGCTTATAAGCCATTATACTCTAAAAAAGAACGGGAAAATTAGAGGTGTAGTCATGAAAGAGATTAGATTCCATGGACGAGGTGGCCAAGGAGCAGTCACTGCAGCAGAAGTGCTGGCAATAGCAGCACACAAAGATGGAAAGTTTTCTCAAGCATTTCCATTTTTTGGCGTTGAACGCAGAGGAGCTCCAGTAATGGCCTTTACAAGAATAGATGAAAATTTTATTAAAATAAGACAACAAGTTTACGAACCAAACTATGTAGTAGTGCTCGATCCAACACTAATAAAAGCAGTGGATGTTTTGGACGGCCTACAAAACGAAGGGATGGTAATAGTTAACACAACACAATAAATAGACTTGAAAGGTGGAAAAGTAGAAACAGTATATGCAACCAAGATAGCCCTAGAAGAAATTGGAAAACCTTTCGTTAACACTCCAATGCTAGGCGCGATCGTGAAAGCCACTGGCATAGTAAACATTGATAGTGTTGTAGAAACCATAAAAGCACGATATCCCGGATCTATAGGAGAAAAGAATGCAAGTGCAATCAAACGTACATATGAGGAAACAAAGTGATTATAATGGAAACTACTATTGG
>JAIOSL010000051.1 GCA_021107635.1 archaeon
CTTTGTAGTTCTTTGAGGCTTGTTTCTCTAAGCTGCTCGCTCATTATTGGCGCGCGTGTTATTTTGTTGAACACGTTTCTTAGTCCATCTGCTAGTCCTGATACTACCATTTGAAACCTCTATTTTTTGGTTTTTGGTTTATTTAAGTTTTAAAGAGTGATACTTTTAAACGTGAAGTTGGTAAGTGTTCATGGTGAGCTTTTTGAAGAGGAAAAGTTGGGTTTATTTAGCATTATTGATTGTGGTCATAGGATGTATAAATAATGAGGATAACGGAGCTAATGGGAACAATATAGGAGAAAGCAAAACATATGAAAATCTTTCTCCGGAGGATGCATTAGTAAAGTCTCCTGAAGTTTCCGAAAATGTTGGTTCTTTTACTTTTGAGGGAGAATATTACGTTAAAGTAGATTTTGCCTATAAGTATGATCGACAGCGGGGTCAATCAAGATTGGGTGGAGAATATAGTATTAAAGGTGAATGCGATAAGGAAAACGATGCAGTGAAACTAATTTATGAATACCCAAATACTAACCTGGGTTATCCTATCACCATGGAAGAGTATGGTATTGGAACTATGAGCTACATGAAAAATTATGATGGAGCATGGTATATAACAGAAAAAACATCTGAAAAAGACACAGTTTTGAAAAACCAACTTGATCTCATGAGGGGAGCGAGTATCGAAGAATCTAAAGAAACTTCTTTTGATGGAAAACAAGTTTATGTTTATGTGCTCAAGCCTAACATAGACAACATCAGAGACTATTTCAATTTGTGTGATTCAACAAATAATGAAGATGAACCTGAGAGTTACAAGAGAAAATGTGAAATGGTCAATTCATTAGATGACTTTGATGAGTATGAGTTTAAGGCTTGGGTAAACAAAAAAACGTTATTCTTGGAAAAATCGCTGGTTCATGCGAGACTTGAAAAAAGGAATTCTCAAGAAAATTTTACCTTAGAATCAGACGTTGAACTGGTCTTTGAGGAAACTCCTGTTTCAATAGTGTTACCCGCAGAAGCAGAAAACGGAAAAAGTTCCTAGTCGAAAATATTTGCTAGAACAACATCAGCATTGAATGGTTCAAGGTTGTCGTAGTCTTGGCCTACTCCAAAAAATAGGATAGGGGTTTTTATCATGTGAGCGATGCTTATCGCTCCTCCACCTTTGACATCAGTGTCCATTTTTGTGAGAATGACTCCATCAACGCCTACTGCTTCTTTAAATTTAAGCGCGCGTTCAGGGAGTACGTTTCCTGAGAGGGCTTCGTCTACGTATATGCGCAAGTCGGGCTGGACTACTCGATTGATTTTTTTAAGTTCTTCCATTAGGTTTTGGTTGTTGTCTTGGCGTCCGGCTGTGTCAATTAGCACACAATCTATGTCGTTTGCTTCCGCGCTTTTTACTGCATCGAACGCTACTGCTGCTGGGTCTGCTCCGTATGCTTGTTTGACTACTCGTACTCCGAGTTTGTTGGCGTGTTCTTCTAGTTGTTCTATTGAGGCTGCTCGGAATGTGTCGCCTGCTGCGAATATGCAAGAAAGACCGTTTTTTTGGAGGAGGGTGGCAATTTTTGCTAGTGTCAGGGTTTTTCCTGCTCCGTTTGGTCCGAGGAACATTATTTTAAATGGTTTTTTGGATTGTTTGGCTCTTTCTGTTATGCTGTAGGTTTGAACTGATAGAATGTCTTTGATTGCATTTTTTAGTGTTGTTTCAATGTTTCTTCCGCCGGTTTTGCGTACTTTTTCGCATATTTCTTCTGCTACGGGTTTTGCTACATCTGCTTCTAGTAGTGCGAGTTCTAGTTCCCATAGTGTTTCTTCTAAGTCTTTTCCTTTGAATACAGAAGTAAGTTGTTGTGTTATGCTTTTTGGTTTGGGTTGAGTGGTTTTTTTCTTGGGTTTTGGTGGAGAGGGTTTTTCTTTTTGGGTTGGTTCTGGTAGGGGATGTGGTTTGGACAGTTCTTTTGGTTGTTTTCTGATTATTGGTTCTTCTGGTTTTATGGGTTCTTCAAGTTTTGCTGGCTCTTTTGGTTCTATGATTTCTTTGGTTTTTGTTGGTGTTGGCTGGTTTTCGGGCTCATCTTTTCTGGTAAGTTCTTTGATTTTTTTCTTTAGGAAGTCAAACATTGAATCAGCCTATTACTGGAACGTCTCCTTGTCTTTGCTGCATCATGTGTGCTTGGAGTTGTGCACTAAGTTTTTGTGCTCTTTTTGTTATTTTTTCTAGTTGTTCGGTGATTTCTGCTATGTCGTCTTTGAATTTTTCTTCTCGTTTTCCAAGAGTTTTTAGTGCTTGTTCGATGTTCTGCTCTACGATTACTCCTGCACCTATGTTGACTGTTACAGTATCTTTGATGGTTTTTGCTGGTAGGAATATTCCTGCTCCTATGGGTATCATAGAATCTTTTTGGTTTTCTGGCAGTTCTTCAAGTGTTCTTTTTGTCATTTCTGTTTCTTGGATTGCGAGTAAAAGTTGTTGTCTTTGGTTTTCTAGGGTTTTCATTCTTTGTTCGTCAGTTCGTAGTAATGAGATTGCGTCATCTGGGGATAATTCTACCATTTTTATTCACCTAGTTGTTGAACCAGAAAATTGTTGCTTTCTTCTGGTTTGATTTCTTTTACGTCAGTAATTTTTATCATGTTTGTTTTGAGTTTGTGTCGTGATCCGAGATTTTCCATCATTTTGAACACTGCTGCGTCCATTCTGACTGAGCGTATGTCTTGAACAAATTTCATTTGTTTGTTTCTTTTGATCATTACTCCGCTTATTCGGTATGTTTTAACTTTTGCTTCTTCTGTCATTTGTTTTCCCTCCCTAGGAAAAGGGCTTCGTCGATTCTTCCGAGTTCGTATGAAGTTGTTTCTGAGCCGACTATTGCTCCATTTTTGTTTGCTATTAATCCGCCTTTGATGAAAGGAACGCCATAGTTGATTGAACCAATGTTACCTTCAACGCCAAAAAGCTCTTCTAGCATTTCAAATTCTTGGTCTGTGATGTTTGGATTTGCGAGGAATCCTTTACTGGTTGCAAGCACGCAAGAACCGACTACGTCAATGCCTGCTAGTTGCATTCGTTTGACTTTAACGCCAAGAGTGTTTTCGATTATTTTTATGGATTTTTTGTTGAGTAGTGGGCTTGCTATGCACCCATTTTGGTTTGCTGTTACAAGGTTTCCTACTGCTGTGTACTGGCTTATTGTTGCGACATTATCAAAGTGCTTTTCTAGTATTGTGATTTCGCTTTCGTATGCCATTTCTGGTATAACGATACCGTTTTCGTTGGATGCTGAGAACAATCCTATCAGGCTGGAATTGCAGAGGTTTAGCTTGATTGATTTTGTTTTCAGTGTGCCTTTGATGGCTTTGATAAAGTTATCTGTTGTTGCGCTTGGCAGGAATGTTTTTTTGTCGTTTGTTGTACTGAACACGCCTACGAAGGAATTTCCCAACAGTTTTTGTTTTTCTATTTGCATTTGATCACGGCAGTTCTGCTGTGGCAATTGCTTCTTCTTCGACTATTTTGATTTTGATTTTTCTTGGTGGTTTGTTTTTGTCCCAAATTGTTTGGTTTACGCTTTCTGCTATTTTTGGTTCTTTGCGTGTGTGTTTGCGAAGATATGATCTGATTTCATTTATTGCTGCACGTCTTGTTTTTTTCTGTGGTTTTTCGAATGCTTTTCTTAGTGGAACAGTATGAATGCTTTCTTTGAGGATTTTCTTTTCTTCTTCCTTTTCCTCTTTTTTCTTTGATGTTTTCTCTGCTGGTTTTTCTTCTTTTTTAGACTCTTCTTTCTTTGGAACTTCTTTCTTTGGAGCCTTTTCTTTAGGCACTTCTTCCTTTGAAACTTTAGGAGCGTCTTTCTTTGGTACTTCTTCTTTTTTAGGTATTTCTGTCTTTTTGGGTGTTTCTTTTGGTGTTTCTGGTTTTCTTGGAGCTTTTTTTGGCTCTTTTTCTTTTTCTGTCATTTCTTCGCCCCGCTATCTTTTTGTTTTTGTTTTATTTCTTTTCCTTTATCGCCACTTCTCCAGTGTTTTCTCTGGGGATTCTGTGAAACAGCCCTGTTAGTCTTCATCATTACCCATAGGGGAACGCGTTTGTTAGTCTTTTTTTCACTGGCGAGCTGTGATTTTGTAAGTGCGTCTTTTCTGCTTGACATTCTTTCACTTCCTTGTTATTGTGATGTCTCTTTTATTTTTGGTAATCTTGAGTAGTATTGCTTTGAGTTGTTGGTCATCTATTTTTTTGACTTGTCCTGTTTGATATAGTCTCAGCAAGAGGTACTCTATTTGTGTTGCAAACTCAGGATTTGCTAGCTTGATATTTGTGAGTCTTGATTTAGCTTCAGGAGTTAGCACCTGTTTGAGCAATACTTCTTTTTGGACTTCCATTGCATTTTCTTGTTCTTGTGCTTCTTGTTGTCTAGCTATACCTTCTTGCATTTGAGCTAGTTTTCTTTTTCTTAGTTCTTCGAGCTCGTCGCTCATTTCTTCACTCCTATTTCAGATGCGGTTTTTTCTAGTAGGGATTGTCCTTTTGGTGTGATTAATCGGCCTCTTCCTTTTTCTGTTTTGATGAGGCCTGCTTTTTCGAGCTGTTGGAGGCTTGTTCTAATGATTTTTCCTCCTGCTTTTTTGTGCTTTTCTGGTTTGGACCCTCTATTTTTGGCTGCGCCGTACCAGTTGCGTAGTTTGTTTGTTCCTATTGGGCCGCTTAACTGGATTTTTCTGAGTATGGATGCTGAACGTATATACCACCAATTAGCATCTTCTGGAGGTCTTTCTGCATAGACTCCTGTCTTTACATGTTCTGCCCATTCGGGGGTTTCTATGCCTTCCTTTGGAAGTTTTCCTGCTACTTTTTCAAGTAATTGTTGTGTATTTACACTCTTAACTGTTGCCATTTGTTTCACCTAAAAACAAAAGCGAGACCGCTTGAGTTCTATGTTAGGATTTTTTGTCCTTTTTAAGTGTTTCCCTAGAATATCCTGTTTTTTGGGTTTGTCCGCATGCTTGACAGATGTAGATTATCTGCTTTTGTTTGTTTGTTCTGACTTTCAAATTTTTTCCGGGTATTAATAGAATGCCACAGTTTGGGCAAATAGTTTTTTTGTTGATTTTGAGGTTGTATTTTGTTGCGGTTTTTTTGGCTAGTTGTGAATAGCGTTTGCTTCTTTCTGGATTTTTGTCTATTTCTTCTTTAGCTAGGCTTAGAAGTTTGTCTGTTTGTTTTTGTGCTAGTGATTTGACCCATTTGGGTTTTGCTCGGGATTTGCGCATTGTTGTTTTCTTTGTTTGCGGTAGGATATAAGGGGAGTGGGCCTAAAGAGATTCGAACTCTTGATCTCCACCATGTAAAGGTGGCGTCATAGCCACTAGACTACAGGCCCGTGGGCATTATTTTGCAAAGTGAAGTATTTAACATTTAGGCATAAACATTAAAAACTGTGCGCGTGTAATGCATTTATGCATAAGGTGGTTCATGCTGAAGTGGGTGGAACAAAGATTCCTTTGCTGAAAGTGACCGGTTCGCTGATTGTTTTTGCTGCTGGTCTAGGTGTGTTAGATAGTGTTGCAAGCATTTTCAGGCTTATGAAGCAGTTGGAGATTGCTCAGGCAGATGCTAATTTTGCTCTACAGGTGTTTAACTTGCCGAGCACTGCTTTGTCGAGCCAAGTGATCCTTGGTTATTTTATGGGCCCGATTGCAGTGCTCTTGTTGTGGGTTGGTTTAGCGTGTGTTGGCACGTTAATCCATAGGAGTGGGAGGCTCTTCCACATGGATGAGGAAGTTAGTTCATCGCGTAAACGTTGACTTTGCCTTTTCTTTCCAGTTTGGCTTTTTTGAGCCCTACTAGAGTTTTTACTCCTTTGGTTTCAGCTAGTTCTACTAGACGTTGTGTGATAATGCCGTCAAAAACAACTGCATCTAACTTGTTTTTTTTCTTGATTTCGTTTATCATTTCTGCTACGCCTACTTTGCTGATTTTAGTTCCTTCAACCAGTGCTGCTTTCATGGTTCCTTGAATTTCTTTATAGGTTTTTTCAAGTTTTGGGTCTACTCTTGAATAGGTTGGTCTGCTGTCTCTTGTTGGTCTAATGTCTCTTGTTGTTCTAGTTGTTCTAGTGGTTCTGATGGGTCTTCTTCCATGAGTTGGCCGTGCGTGTGTGGTTTTTCTGGTTGGTGGTCTGTGTGCTGTGTAGGATATTTTGTTTTTTAGTTGTTTGAGTATTTCTTTTTGGGTTAGTTCTTCTACTTCTTTTCCATCTGGTGCTTTTGCGACAAAATCTACTTTTCCTGCTTGAGCTAATTGTTTTATTGCAATGTCTCCGCCTCTATCTCCGTCAACGAATAGTGTGGTTATTTTTCTTTTTGAGAGTTCTGCCACGCTCTTTGGTATGATTGAGCCTTGCATTGCAATGACGTTGGTTATTCCATAGCTTAGTAGGTTTAGTACGTCAGCACGTCCTTCTACTACTATAATTTCTGCTTGTTTTTCTATGCTTGGTCCGCAAGCAATTTTTTCTGGTCCGTATGAACTGACTTTTGCTGTTCGCACTGCGCTTCTTAGTTTGGATGATATTTCTTTGCTTTCTGGTGTTGTGCCACTGCCTAGTTTGGACAGTAATTCTTGTGCTCGTCCCATTACAAAATCGCGTTTTTCTGCTCTTGTGTCTTCTATGCTTGTAATGTCAATGTGTGCTTCACAAGGGCCGACTCGGTCTACTGTTTCAAGTGCTGCTGCGAGTGTAGCTGTCTGGAATTTGTCTAAGCTTGATGAGAGGGTTACGTCTCCAGTGCTTTTGCCTGTTTTGGTTTTAATGTCAACTTCTATTCGTCCGATTCTTCCGGATTTTTGTAGTTCTCTTAAATCCATTTCGTCGCCTAGCAGGCCTTCGGTTTGTCCAAAGATTGCGCCTACTACGTCTGGTTTTTCTACAATTCCATCTATTGTGATGGTTCCTTTTATCATGTATTTTATTGCTGTTAGGTATGTTTTACCCATTGTTTTCATCTCCTATTGATTTTTTTCTTGTTCTAAGAGAGTGGGCATATCTTCAAAGCATCGAACACCGATAATGTGTTTGAATTTTTTTCTGTATGTTAAATCGGTTTTGACTGCTTCGTTTAAGAAAAGGTCCTTGAGCTTTTGTGCTGCTGTTTCTCCGAAATCGTCAAGGTCTGTTAGTATGATTACCTGACTGTTTGTTCGAGATATTTTTTCTGCCAGTTCGTGCATGGATGTTGAGGATAGTGTGTGTATCTTGCCGTTAAGGCCTGCACACTTGAGTGCTTTTTTGTCGTTTTTACCTTCAACTATGACCGGAATGCCTTCAGACATTTCGTGCTGAAGGTCGGTTAGCAGTTTTTGAATTTTCTCGTTCATGATGGTTCGGTGAAGTAATTGTCAAGGAGCCTTTTACTCTCCTAGTAATTTATGATGGTGAATCATAATTGTATTGCCCCGTCTTAACGCTCTCTTTCATTGTCTTCGGAACTCAGAGAGTTGACTCAAACGGGGCTGTATTATACCTTGTTGACGAGACTGTCATTGCGGACTCGGTCTGCCACCCAGGCATAACTGGCTATTATTGGAATGCCTGCCTTTATAAACCTTTTGTAGGTTTTTTGCATAAGTGTTTTATAAGTTGTGTGTCTAAAGAGGTAAGTATGTTAGAATTGTTGTTTGGATTGTTCCCTCAAGGAGAAAAAGTTTTGGAAAAAGGAAAAGCTAAAGAGATTTCAAAACTTATTCAAAAAGGACGTCTTGAAGACGCTCAGGAGCGTTTGGATGTGCATAGAGGAAAGATTGTTGAACACCAGCTTTTGCTTCAGAAAAGTCAGGAAAATTTCATTAGTACCCTTGAAGAACACAGGGAATATGTTAAAGAAGCAGAAAATAAACTAACAGAGAGTAAAAACAAATTGAAAAGATTAAAAGATCCCTCTGAGAGAAGAAAGACCAACAAGCAGACTAACAGATTAAAAGAAGAGTTCAAACATAGAAAAAAAGGTTTGAAATTACTTGAAATAATTAACACTTCTAAAAACATAGAGCAAATGAAAGTAAAACAGGAAATTTTGATTGCAAAACATGAGCGGATGATTGAACGCTTTGGACTGCTTGATAGGTGGATTAGAATGGAAAGCAATCATAAAGTTGAACGTATCCAGCACAATAAGAAATTGAAAGACAAGAGAATCAGTCCAGTTGAAAGAAAAAGAATTATGTGGTAGAAAGCAAGTGTTTTGCAAAATCTGTTTTAGTTAGCATTCCTTGTATTTTTCCTTTTGAATCCACGACTACTAGGCTTCCAATCTTTTTTTCTAGCATTATTTTTGCTGCTTTAGTTGCTGCCATGGACGGACGGATTTTGTGTACTTCTGTTTTCATTATTTCTTCTACTGTGAAAGGCAACATACGCACTTCGCGTTCGCCTGGACGAGAATCTTTTGTAAAAATTAGTTTGGTTGGTTTATCTTTTGCTGAGGTTAAAGCAACATCTTTCAGACTGATAATGCCTTGCAATCCATCTTCTACTACAATTATTCTGCTTATTCCTTCTTCTTGCATAGTTCTTATTGCATGGAATAAAGAGTGTTTTGGTTTAACTGTCCGAACATTAGTGTCCATTACATCGCTTACTAAGGCTTTGCCAGTATATTTTTCAATAAAGTAAGGTATCAAATCCGTCTTAGTGATGATGCCCATGACTCCTTGATCTTCATCAAAAACAATTACTCCTTTTACTTTTTCTTCTAGGAGTTTTTTAGATGCTTCTTCTGGAGCAGCATTAGGAAGGATTGTTACTATTTTGTTGTTCATGACCTCTTTTACTCTGACTTGATCTACAGGTTCTCTGCTGTTATAGAATGCTCCCGCAACTTCTGGTTCTCCTAGCATTCCTACTGGCTTGTCTTCTTCCATCACTAGAACAGTACTTATTTTATGTTTTAGGAATAGATTTTTGACTCTTGCCACGCTTTCAGATGGATTTACATAATAGACTTGTTCAGTCATTAAATCAGATGCTTGCATTTAGTTCACTCCTGTCCACAACTTCTGCACATTAACATTCCTTCAATTAATTGTAGGTTTTCAGAATAGTTTCCACAACTGTCACAAATGCCTGACACGGGTGCTTCATGAAAGTTTGGAAGGCTTGCTCTTGCTTCAATGTTTTCTTTTATGAGTTCGTATACTGCTGGAGAAATGCTAATTAATTCAGTTTCAGTGATTAGTCCAACAAGACGGTCTCCTTTGACTACGGGCAGTCTCTTCATTCTTAAATCTCGCATAAGCGCTGCTGCTTCTTCTATGTCACTGTCTGGATCTATTGATTTTAAAGGGTGGCTCATCACGTCTTTTGCTTTGACTGCTGAAGGATCTTTGTTTTTTGAAAAAACGCGTTCTAGAAGATTACTGTCTGTGATAATTCCCACGGGTTTTTCTTTGTCTGATACAAGAACACAACCTATATCGAGGTCAACCATTGCTTTCAATGCTTTTGCAACAGTGTCCTCTGGGTGAATTGTTACTACGCTCTTGCGCATGGTGTCTGAAACTTTAATGCCAACTGCCATTTAGAATCACTGCTTATTCTTATGCTTTCCATCTTTAAATTCGTTTAGCAAGTCTGTAAGTAAAACATTATCTCCTTTCTTCACTTTGTACATTTTGCCGGTGAATTCAAGGTCTTCAGGCATCGCTGCAAAAACAGGAGTGCGATTAAAACCATAGAGGAGGATTGGAAGGGCATTTTGGCGTTGAGCATGTTCTATAGTTTTATCAATGTCCGCCTTGGCAATATAAATATAGTCGTTTTTGCCGGTTTTTTTACATTCACCGAGAAACATCGTCTGACCATCTTTCTGCGCGATGATGTCGTAAGGAGAAGAGCCTGCTTTGCGGTCGCATTGGTAGCCTTGTTCTCGGAAAACATTTCTTGCCCTGTATTCAAAGCTTCTACCAGACCGATAACTCATGATAAAATAAGGAGGAGAAAGTTTAAATGGATATATGATAGGCCAGAATGGAATGCATGGTACCTTCTTGAACTGATACTTTTTATTACTCGCCTTCCTAATTTTTGTTATGGTGAAGGAAAAGAAGGTTCTCTTCATAACCAACCCAGATAAAAAAGAAAATCACTTGAAAATCAAGATGGACCTTCCAAGACAGTTTGTAATTGCTGTCACTGGTAAAGACCCAGTAGTAGAAGAGATGGTATTACTAAAAAAATTCCAGATTGCTCTTAGAGAAGAAGGTGCAAAAATCACTTTTCTCCAAGGTAAAGAAAAATCCTACAAAAAAAGGTCAAAGGAAGCGAAACTCATAGTTTCAACTAATAACTTGGACAGCAGATTAATAAAGAACTGGCCTGAAATAGCAGAACACATAATCGGAAATCACGGTAAAAAAGTTATCATGACTGGAAATCCATTGCTAACCAAAAAGACCATAAGAAAACTTCTGAAAGGAGAGAAAATAACTTTTCCAAAGTCCTACAACAACTTTTCAGTAGAGGATATGCCGGTTCCACTCGTTTTAAAAGTTCCTAACACTTCAAAAGGAGAGGGGGTTTTCAAAGTCAACGAAAAAGAACGACTTAAGAAGCTTTTTGACCCAGAAGCAGAACACTATGGAATCATCAAGCGCAAACCAAGAGATTTTATAATCCAAGAATATATTGACTCTCCAAGCGAATACTATACTCACTACCGCATATTTACAATAGGAAACGAACCGGTTCTTGGAAATCTCCACCACTCGACCTTCAAAAAGAAAGAGGGTATCAAAAGGATAGAAACAAAACGGGTCCACCACTTACTCAACCCAGATTCACCAATCTTCATTAACTCTGATGACATCCGAACTAACAGGTCTATTGGAGGCAAGACTATCCCCCTAACGAAATCAGAACAAGCAAAGAAGATAACGAAAATCCAAGAGAAAATCCTGAGAGAACATGGAATAGATCCAAAAAATCCTAAAGTACCAAAAAAATTACTACAACTCTCAAAAAAAGTTGCCACAACATTGAGAAAAAAGGGAGTACAATATTCGGGACAAGATTGGCTACAAGACAAAAAAGGAAAATTTTATCTGCTTGAAGTAAACGATGCTCCTGGAATGGGCATCTTTGGAGACCACTTCAAAAAAGGAAAAGGCAAACACGAAGAGCATATTAGAATTGGTTTCAAACACATCGCAAAGAGGCTTATGAAATAAACGTGGTTTAGAGCAGATATTTACCGTCTTTTAGCAAAGTTTTTTCATTAATTTTCGTTGTTACTGATCGCATGACAAAATCCACGTGCGTTTTCGAGTCGTAAGGAACTGGTTCGCCTTTTGAGATGTAGGGATATCCTGCAGCAAAGGTATCGTCAGGAATTTTTTCTGCCCCTCAGACTTTTTACTACTGGAGAGCTTGGAAGACCCCCAAAAATAATAACCATTAAAACTGAGATTTCTATGATGAACCCTATAAGATAGTTTTGTGTAACTAACATAACCCATGCTCCTATCAGCCAGAGAGCAACCAGTAGGATCCAAAGTGGTGCTGTTTTCTTAATCCATTTAGTGTGCTCTTCCACTAGTTCTTGGTTGGGTGGTTTATAGTTTCTCCAAACAAGTATGAAAATAATGGTGGATAAGACAACCGCTGTGTAGATGCTTAAATCGGGTATGGTCCCATCTTGTATGTATATCATCACAAGAGGAAGAAAAAGACATATTCCAAAAATAACTCCTATAGCTAGAAGCAGGTCAAAAGTTGTTTTGGTTTTCTTTTCGTTTTTCATCAGACAATCATTCTCTGTTCTGTTTTAAGTATTATACACACCTTTTTCAAGGATTGTCTTTCCATCGACTTTAGCTGTGACCGAGCGCATTACGAAATCCACGTGCGTTTTCGAGTCGTAAGGAACTGGTTCGCCTTTTGAGATGTAGGGATGTCCTGCTGCAAAGTGTA
>JAIOSL010000058.1 GCA_021107635.1 archaeon
AGGAGAAGACGGAGCCTCACATCACGCGCTGGAAGATATTGCTTTGATGCGTGTGCTCCCAAGAATGCGTGTAGTAGTTCCTGCGGATGCCAATGAAACGTATGAAATCATAGAACGAATTACTGAAATTTACGGTCCTTTTTATGTTAGGCTGACCCGACCAAAAGTACCTGTCTTGCCTGAACATGATTTTGAGTTTGGCAAGGCAACTCTCATGCGTGAAGGCAGCGATGTTACCATAGCAGCAACTGGGTTAATGGTTGACAAAGCATTGAAAGCAGCTGAAGAGCTTAAAAAAGAAAACATTTCTGCTAGAGTGCTCAACATACACATGATCAAGCCTTTAGATGACCAAGCAATAATCAAAGCAGCAAAGGAAACTGGAAGGATAGTAACTGCAGAAGACCATAATGTTATTGGAGGTCTAGGTGCGGCAGTAGCAGAACTTCTAGGTGAAAATTATCCCACGCCTATCGCAAGAGTTGGTGCTAGAGACCAATTCGGTATTTCAGGAAAACCGGACGAACTGCTTGAAAAGTTTGGAATGACTTCAGCTAATATTATCAAGTCTGCAAAAGACTTACTCCATGCTAGACCAGGTCAAAAAGAGTGATAACCATGAAAATTTTTCTAGATACCGCAAACATAAATGAAATTAAAGAAATGGCTCCGTTCATAGATGGAGTTACTACTAATCCTTCGCTAGCAGCAAAAGAAGGTAAAACATTCAAAGAAATTATTCCAGAAATCTGCAAGATAGTTGACGGTCCAATAAGTGCAGAAGTTATTAGTTAAGATGCTGAAGGAATGATTGAAGAAGGAAGAGAAATGTCTCGCTGGCATGAGAACGTCACGATTAAAATCCCAATGACTCTTGAAGGAATAAAAGCAATTAAAACTCTTTCAAGCGAACACATTAAAACCAACTGTACTCTCGTGTTCTCTTCTAATCAAGCTTTGTTAGCCGCTCGCGCAGGAGCAACGTTTGTAAGTCCATTTATTGGCAGGTTAGATGATGCTGGGCAGGATGGAATGGCTTTGGTTGCTGAAATTCTTGACATTTTTGATAATTATGGATGTGGGACTCACGTTATCGTAGCAAGTATCAGACATCCCCGCCACGTAAAACAATCTGCTTTAATGGGTGCAGACATAGCAACCATACCATATGCTATCATGAAAAAAATGTTTAAACATCCACTCACAGACAAAGGAATAGACGCTTTCTTGAAAGATTATAAAAAATTAGAATAGTTTGAGGGCGGGAGTATCCCGTGGAAGAAAAAGAATACTCCCACATTTTTCTTGCGTTTTACCAACAGGAAGTCCTGCTTCCTAAACGCGCAGTTCTTATGTATCTTCCTTTATCAGCGATGCAAGTTGGTCTGAAAAGGATTCTGTCTCTCAAAAGCTTAGCTTTTGATTTACTCCTATTCTTTTTGTTCACTGGGCATCACCTCCACTTTTTTTGGTGAAGGTACCTTGCTCGGGGGCTCTGGTAGAGGCACCTTTTATACTGTCTCTAATCTTTTGGTTGAAAATAGTTTCTAAAGCCGGGCTGGCTTTCCCCCCCTAATTTGGGTGCTTATTTAGGGTCGTCCTTACTATAAAAGAGTTTAAAAAACAATAGTTTTTTCGTCGTTAGTCGTATTTTTTAATGTATTCTGCGAGTGTATGTTCTACAGAAATTTTAGATATTTCTGAGTCTATTGTGTTCGTAGCAATAAAGTCTGCTCCTTTGTTTTTTATTCGTTCGAGGCAGTCTCCTGCTAGCACAGGATGTACTGCTGCGCAGATTATTTTGCCAGCACCTCTTTTTTTGCAGAGGTCTATTGCTTTGGCCATTGTTCCACCAGTTTCAGCTATGTCATCCACTATGATTACATCTAGTCCTTCCAGTCCTGTGATATCTTCTTCGTTTATGATGGTTTCATTTGTGTCGAGGTCACGTTTCTTGTGAATAGCTTTAGAATCGCTAGCTCCTAGCGCTTCAGCGACTTTGTCTGCACTCTCTCCTGAGGTAAAATCTGGAGCTATGACTACCGGATTTTCCAGCTCATAGTTTTTTAGGTTTTCTGCTAGGTCTTTAAACACTGATATGCTGTGAGCGTCAATGATTCCTTCCGCAAACTTGAGCGTGCCTTGTTCTCTTTGCATGTGCGCGCAGACCACGAACAAGGTATTCACACCAGAACTTTTCAATAGTTCTAACACATATTTTGCTGCGTGTGGTTCTCCTGGCCTGAAGACTTTGTCTTGCATGGCATAAGGGAAGTATGGAAGCAGTAAATCCACTTTTGCTCCTAGGGAGTTCAAGTTTTTGACTGTGAATAGCGTTTCCATGAGCAGTTGGTTAGGTTTGTAGGCGCTTCCACTGTTTGTTCTGTTGATTAGAAGAACTTTTTTGCCTTTCAGGTTTGTTTCTCCTAGGATTCTTGGCCTAAGTTCTCCATCTGGGAAAACATGCTTTTCTAGTTCGACAAGCTGACAGTCTAGTGCTTCAGCAACGTGCTGATTGAATTCATCTTTAATGCCTATCACATAATCCATGCTCACAACCTCTTTATTCCTTCTTTTGTTCCTACTATTACTTCAGAAACGTTTCTGGTGAAAAGCCCGTTTTCTACTTCTCCTGGAATATTGTTGAGCATCAGTTCAAGCTTTTCAGGTTCTTTTATTTTGCCGTGACAGTCTAAGATATAGTTGCCATTGTCTGTGACAAAATCTCTTTTGACTACGCGCTCGAATTTTTCTTCTAGTTCTTTTCTGACGCGTTCGTAAGCGAAAGGCAGAACTTCTACTGGCAGGGGATGTTTTTCGCCTAGCTGTTGAACAATTTTGTCTTCATCCACGATTACGATAAATTTCTTCGCGAGATAATCTATGACTTTTTCTCTGGTTAGCGCGCCTCCTCCCCCTTTTGTGAGATTTTTCTGTGGGTCAACTTCGTCCGCGCCATCAATTGCAATATCTGGGATTAGTTCGTTTATGTTTCCTATTTTTATGCCTGCTTGTTTGAGTTTTTCTTCTGTATCTTTTGATGTGGGGATAGCTACTATTCTTGGTTTTGTTTGAGCTAGGTATTCAATTAGGTGTTTGACTGTGCTGCCTGTGCCGATGCCGACTATCATGCCATCTTTAATTTGTTTGCCTGCTTCTTCTGCTGCTTTTTTCTTTAGGTCTTCCATGTGTCATATTTAGAATAAGGTTTTTAATATGGACTCCCTTGTTGTTTGTATGACATGATAATATGCCCTGTTTTGGCAGGGCATACAACCTTTTGTCTAAGTGCCTGCAATGGGTATTGACAGTTAAGTCTACAGTCTCAAGAGTTCTTTTATTTTTTCAACAAAGTCCTTTGCTCGTTCGATTGAATTTTTTGCCTCGTTTTCACTAACATATCCAACCTCACCATAAACCACGTCATGACGTCTTATCCTGTACCTATTGAATGTTGATGCAAGTGTTGAAGCATCTTTGGGCAGGATGATTGAACAGAACTACTGTCAAGTGGTGTGCTCCACCGCAGGTTCGGTATCCTCTGGTTGTCATTAATGTTCTGCCTGCTGAGAGCATGGCATTGTATGCTATTGCAAGTGCCCAGTCGTGATGGTTTGCTTTGAGGTTGTCTTTTGCTACTTGGATGTCATTGTCTGCTGTCCTCATCAGGCTTCTTGCGACTTCTTTGTCCGACTCAGTTTTTTCGATTATGCCCTTTCTCAACAGTTCTTTTAAATCCCTCTTCATCTCCTTTCAGCCACACTTTTTTGTTGGTCATCACAGATTTTACGAACGCTCCTCTCTTTGATACTTTTTGCCTGAACTCGCTGGGCGTCCATAAGATATAGTTTAGTTCTCTGTCTGTTTTCTTTTGGATGGCAAACATCTCTTCTTCCAGCTTGTGCTCATCAACTTTACCTATTATCATGATGTCTATGTCGCTATTTTCCCTATGGCTATCACGGGCTGTGCTACCATACACAAACGCATATTCAATAACTCCAACTTTTCCAAGCGCTTCGCTGAGCAGTCTAAAAATTCCATCTGTTTTCATATACAATGCCCGGAGTTCACTGAGAAAAGGGCATTTTTGATTCACTGTGAACAATCGTAGATTTCCTTTCATTGTTGAATTGAGAAGCCCTACTGAAACCAGTTTATCCAGTTCCCTCTTTGCCTCTGAGGGTGAGATTTCTGCCTGTCTTGCTACCTCTCTCAAATAAAGAGAGTCCTTAAAAAGGACAACCCCCAGAGTCTTGGCTTCTGCTTTTGAACCGAGCAGGACATCTAACATGTTCTATATTATAGAACAATCGTTCTTATAAAGCTAACGGTGTTTTAGACTGGTCACAAAAAGGTTTAGTGTAAACATAAGGTGCCAGCAATGGAACCGCGGAGCTGATCCATGTGTCCGAAATCTTTATCCTCTTTTATGTGAAGCATGCGGAGTCACGTCTTTGATTTTTAACCTTTATTTGACTAATCGCATAAATTCTTCCCTTGTGACCTCTGC
>JAIOSL010000022.1 GCA_021107635.1 archaeon
CAAAGCAGAACAATGCGGAACAAACGAAATTGACATTGGACCATCAACCTGCCCACAACTTAACATCCCTAACGTAAAACCCATGATAACAGCAATCAACATGACCAGGTCAATGACCAGCGGCTATGACAAAACAGAATATGGAGGAGGATGGAGTGAACCAACAAGCGCAGCAAAAAAATGTGGATGGCCACCAGGCAAAAAAGGATACATCAGAGACTGTCGCTGCTGTTATGTGCACACACACGTTCACGACCTCAATGAAATCTTCGCAGACAGAGAAATAGAAATAGAATACATGCCAGGAATGAACAAAGGCTGCACCACAACAATGACCGTCTACTCATCGACCGAAGGAGAAGAATGGACAGAAATCCTAGAAAAAGAAGTCACTCAAAAAACCTGGTCACCAAAAACCACTTACAAAGAAACAATAAAAATCTCAGACAAATTCAGATACATTAAAATCTACATACCAAAATGCTACAACGACTACTCCAGCGCATGGGTAATAGGAACACCAAAACCAACAGAAGACACAGAAGTACTACCACCAACACCCCCAGAAGAAAAACCAAGAGAAACCAGGTGCTGTTGTACCAAAAAAACCTCTGATGAAACAATAACACTCAAAATACACAGAGGATGGAACCTATTCTCCATCCCAGGAGAACTCTCAGAAACAAAAACACTAGAAGACTGTGACACGCGCAACTGGAAAGTCTTTGAATACATAAAAGACGAAAAAGCATTCCGCTCAGTCAAATACCCAGAAATAGGAAAAGCCTATTGGGTATACGCAACCACAGAATGTAGTGTCAACGGAAAAATAACCACACCAACACTCCTAGATGAAATAGAAGAACTAACACCAAAATGGAATCTAGTGCCAGTAGTACCAGACATGATGCACAAAACAATCAACGAACTTGGAGACTGCAACACAAAAACATACACATACGATGCAACAGCACACAAATGGAAAAAAGTCTCAACAATCACCCCAGCACTCTACGGCAAAGGCCTAGCAATAAGAACAGAAAACACATGCACACTAGGAGAAGAAAACCAAATACCAATAATCCCCCCATTCCCAGACGACGAAGAGATGATGTAAAATGCTGAAAACAATACTCTTAATAGCTATACTGGTGAGCGCGTTCACCCTAATAGGATGCACCGACTCCCCCAAACCAGAGCCAGAACCAAACATGACAACAGAAGAACAACCAGACGACATCCCAATGCCAACCGAAGAAGACGTCAACAACGCTGAAAGCCCAGAATTCAATTTTGGATAACAATGACAGACATAAACTGTGAAGTACAAGGCAAAGGGTTCCTCCTAGTCGCCGACGCACTAACAATAATAGACAACAAAATCGTCCTAGTCAAACGCAAATACCCTCCCTTTAAAGGCTACTGGGCAATACCAGGAGGGCTAGTAGCAATGGAAGAAACCGTCGAGGAATCAGCATTGCGAGAACTCAAAGAAGAAACAGGCATCGACGGAGAAATAATCAGCCTGGTTGGAGTATTCTCCGCTTTAGACAGAGACCCACGAAAAAGAAGCGTATGCATATGCTACCACTGCAAAGCCAAAAATGCTCCGCTGAAAAGCACTGAAGAAGCAGAAGAAGTTCGATTGTTTCCTATGGACGCACTGCCTGAACTAGCTTTTGACCATAAAACGATAATATCTACTTTTTTGTGTGAGGATCAAGAACAATAGGCTTTAGCCTGCCCTTACCCTGCCTCCACTTTCCAGTCATAACCCGAAAATCCTTACGACCACACACTTTACAAACACTAGGCTTACTAGTCTGCAAATACTCCGTATTACAAAAATTACAGATATACCAATACGGAAGAAAACCATAAGTCATTAATTAGATACTACAAAAACCACGCATATAAAGGTTATACATTTTAAAGCAAAACAGCTAAAACACTCCTGCATGGAACTCAAACAAAAAGAACAGCGAAAAATCTTCAAAGACGTATTCGACAAAAGCACAATCGACGCAATCTGGAAACTAATCAGAAAAAAAGAACTCGATGGCTTAGACTACTTAATATCCACAGGCAAAGAAGCCAACGTCTTCCGCGTACTACTAAAAGAAAAACCCCGCGCATGCAAAATATACCGCTACGAAACAACCAGCTTCCCCAACATGGGGGAATACATTCAAGGCGACCCACGCTTCGAAATCAGAAAAAACAGAAGAGACCTAATCAAAGCTTGGTGCAAAAAAGAATTTAAAAATCTAGAACTAGCACGCAACGCCGGCTGCAGAGTCCCAAGACCATACGCAGCACATTCTAACGTCCTAATAATGCAATTTATAGGAGACAAAGAAGCAGCACCAACACTAAAAGAAACAATACTAGACGACTACAAAAGCGCATTCTGGATGATCGCCAACGACCTCAAAAAAATGTATCAAGCAGGCCTAATACACGCAGACCTCAGCGAATACAACGTATTAATCTGGAAAGGAGAAACCTGGATAATAGACATGGGCCAAAGCGTTCTCCTCTCCCACCCAAAAGCCAAAGAATTCCTAAAAAGAGACATAAAAAATATGATAAAATACTTCAAAGAACACGGCATAAAATACACTGAAAAAGAACTCCACAAACACATAACAACATAAAACAAAGATTATAAGCGTGTTTTACTGAAAATTGCAATCGAAACCTTTTTAAATAACAAGAGAGAAACTATAGATAGGACTCAAGTGAATGGAATGGACTACGAAGAGTACCTTTTTGTCCCAAAAGAGAGGATAGGAGTCCTGATTGGGGAAAAAGGACGTACGAGACAGGCGATTGAGAAAAAAACGGGCGTAAAAATAGAGATTGATAGCGAAACAGGTGAAGTTAACCTTGAACGCTCAGAAAAAACAGACGCCCTGAAAGCACTGCAAGCCCGAGAAGTAATAAAAGCCATCGCAAGAGGCTTTTCTCCTGAACGTGCGTTAAAACTTCTCCAAGATGACTACTACCTCAAAGTAATAGACCTTGAAGAGTACATAGGATCTGAAAGAGCATTGGCCAGACAAAAAGCCAGACTAATCGGCACTGACGGCAAAGCAAGAAGATTCCTCGAAAAAACCACGAACACGGAAATAAGCGTGTACGGCAAAAGCGTTGCAATAATAGGCGATCTCAAAGAAGTAGAACTAGCTGCAGAAGCAATAACCAGGCTTGTCAGCGGTTCACCCCATGGAAAGGTCTACAAATTCATAGGAAAAAAGAGAGAAAAGTGGTGAGAATGGAAGAAGCAGAAGAAATATTTAAAGAGTTTAAAGAGCACAGTGTAGCCGAATTTTTCAAAAAAAACAGACAAATGCTAGGATACTCAGGAAAAATACGCTCACTCACAACAGTAATCCACGAATACGTCACTAACGCACTGGACGCATGTGAAGAAGCAGGCATACTCCCAGAACTTGAAGTCACCATAACCCAGCTAGGCAACGACCATTACAGAATAACATCAAAAGACAACGGTCCAGGCATCCCAAAAAAACATATGGGCAAAGTATTCGCTCAAATGCTTGCAGGAACCAAATTCCACAGATTCATCCAACAACGAGGCCAACAAGGAATTGGCTGCACAGGATGCACAATGTTTGCACAAATCACCAGCGGAAAGCCAACTCACGTCGAAACAAACACAGGCAAAGGCAAAACATATATAGCAGACATCATGATTGATGTAAAACGCAACTCAGCAACAATCAACAACGAAAAAGAAATTGAATCACCAGAAAGAGGAACCAAAATCATCGCAGAATACAAAAACATTGCATTCACACGCGGAGACTATGGAGCCGGAGAATACATAAGACGTACAGCCATAGCCAACCCACACGCAAAAATAATTTTCAAAGACCCAAACAACCAAAGATTTGTCTACGAAAGAGCAGTTTCCGTACTTCCAGCCAGACCCACGCCCGGAAAACCACACCCAAAAGGTCTTGATGTAGACGACCTAGTAAGCTATGCTCACAGCTCGCAAGAACGCACTCTTAAAACGTTTCTAGTGAAAAGCTTTGACAGAATGAGTGGCGCGAAAGCAGGAGAACTCGAGAAAAAGACTGGGCTGGACTTCAAAAGAAAACCAGGCTCAATAAACTGGGAAGAAGCAGAAAAAATTGTTGCAGCAATCAAAGAAACCTCTTTCTTAGCACCAAGCACCAAAGAACTCAAACCCATGAAAGAAAAACAAATCCGAGAAGCAATACTCAACGTCCTAGACCCAGAATTCTACTCAATTAAAAGCAGAGCTCCAGCCACATACAGAGGAGGAGTACCATTCATCATAGAAGTAGGCTTAGCATACGGAGGAAACTCAGGCAAAAAAGCTAACGGAGACACGCGCACAGAAATAATGCGCTTCGCTAACAGAACTCCACTGCTTTTTGACTCTGGCTCTTGTGTCATCACAAAAGTAGTGAACGAACTAGACTGGAAACGCTACAAACTAAAAGACCTAGAAAACATCCCATTAAGCATCATAGTTAACATGACCTCCACGTACATTCCATACACAAGCGCAGGCAAAACAGCAATATCCAATGAATCAGACGTCTACCGAGAAGTCCAATTAGCAATAATGGAATGTGCAAGAGACATCAAACGCTATCTCTCAGGCAAACGCAAAAAACACGAACGCCGCACACGCAAACAAACACTCGTAAGATACGTCCCAGAAATATCTCGCGCACTAGAAGACCTTACAGGCAAAAAGAAATCAGACCTAGAACTAAAATTCATGGAAATAATCAACAAAAAATATGGAGACATCTCACTAAACGGAGAAGAACCAAAAGAAGAAGAACATAAACCCATGCAAGAAGACCGCAGATTACAAGGAATAGAAGCAGCACAAGAAGACCTGAAAAAAATGCAAGAAGAACAAGAAGCCAAAGAAAATGAGGATTTGGAGGACTAAACATGGAACGCAAAGAAGTAATGAAACGCCTGAAAAACATGGGAACAGAAGTAGTCGAAGAACTTGAAACAGGCAACAGCCCATCAATAGAAGTGCCCGTGCGCACGCTCTCCAACATTAAATTCAACGAAGAACTTCAGCAGCTTGAACTAGGAGCAAGCACTTCAAAACGCAGTTTCATGAACGTCGGACAATCCAGAAAATTCATGCAAACAATGCTTATCGCAGCATGGCTAGAAAAAGACCTTGTGGGCAAAGGTCTCCACACAAGCCTAAGAGACATGTATTATGCACTAAAACGCACAATTCCCGGAACCAAAGAAAATACTTTCGAAGACCAACACAGCGAAAGCGACCCAATCATCGTTGACCTAGAAACATCCCTAGGCGCACTCAGAGAAGAACTACACCTAAACGCTGACGTAAGAGGACGAGTCGTCGGCAACGTAGTAATCGAAGACCGCGGAGACACCGTCAACTGGGCCAAACTCGGCTCTGGCGGATGGAGCATACCCTCAAACGTCGAAGACATCACAATCAAAAGCGTTGACGCAGAATACATACTCCTAATAGAAAAAAACGCAGCTTTCGAACGATTACACGAAGACAAATTCTGGAAACACGAAAACTGCATTTTGATAACATCACAAGGCCAAGCCGCAAGAGGAGTACGCAGACTCGCTAACCGCTTGTCCACCGAATTCAAAAAACCATTATACGTCTTTACAGACTGTGACGCCTATGGATGGTACATCTACTCAGTCATAAAATGGGGTTCAATGAACCTAGCGCACGTCAGCGACAAACTTGGAACAAGCCAAGCAAAATTCCTTGGCCTAACAATGACAGACATAGAAAAATACGAGCTGGAAGGATACACCATTAGAGCTAAAGACATGGACGTAAAACGCGCAAAAGAACTACTTGAATACCCATGGTTCAAAAATGAATTATGGCAAACACAAATCAAACTAATGATCAAAAAGGGATACAAAGCGGAGCTCGAAGCCTTATCATCTAAAGGCCTACGATTTATAACTAAAACATACCTTCCAGAAAAGATTCAGGCCAGAGAGTTCCTGCCCTAAAACATTAACATATATAAAGAAGAAATGCATAAATTTTAAGAGGGGCTTACATATGAAAGTTATCCAAGTAAGCAATAAGCAACAATTAATGACCGAACTTGACGGACTCGATGAGAGTATAGAAAAGCTGTACATAAACACCAGACCATCCGTAGAGATAGTCAATAAAATACTAGAGACAGCTCCAAGCATACAAAATATTTACTGTCCTCCAAGTCTTCTAAAACAAACCAGTACAAAAGCATTCGAAGTTCTTGATACCGCTGGCGTCACACTTGGCAAACACGACGTTAAAGTAGGCAGACCAACAAAATACAGCAATGGAATAGTAGAAGAGATTCTAGAAAGAAGAAACTAAGGCATGCCAGTCAAAGAAATCTCCAAACAAATGAAAATTCCAATCCGCACAGCCTACTACTATTTAAAGAATAGCCAGCAATAAAATCCTCGCGCCCAGGTAGCTTAGCATGGAAGAGCGCGTGGCTGTTAACTGTCTTCAGTGATAAGCATGCTGGAGCAGAAAGACACCACGAGGTCGTCGGTTCAAATCCGTCCCTGGGCGTTTTCGAAAACTTATTAAAGCCTAGTTTCTTTTTTAATACAAGAATTCAGGAGTGTCAACACATTCCTCATGTTTTGAAAGAGTTCTGGAATAATCAGAATCAAGCTTTTCGAAACTAACACAAGCTTCATCAAAACTCATTCTGACAATCCAAATGTCAATACGATAAGGAGTAGTCTGATTTAATGGCACAGAACAAGATGATAGCACGCCTGGACAAGAAGACTTTTGGTAGACTCCCTCTCCTTTACGATTCAGATTAAGATAATAACGATAAATTCCAGTGCCATCCGGCGCGAGCATGTTTAAAGTTGCTCTCACTGCATCTTTTCCATCTAAAACTAATCCTTCTTCTATTGAAATGTCCAAAAAGCCAGCCTCTTTCTCCACGCAAACTTTTTCTTCACATTCCAACCCAAAATCACATGTGGTATCACAGCAAGACTGGCCAAGTTCTCCACACTCAAAAGGAATTATGAATTGCTGAACAAAAACATAATTTGTGTGCGTTGGATCCATTGCAACTCCAATACCAGTATGAGTATAATTTCCAAGCATTTCTTCACTATCTTCACCACGCTCAAACCATTTGTCAACAACCAATCGAGACAAGTCTTTCATTGAATAATAAGTTTTAACCGTTTCTCCATTCTCCTGATAAATATCCTTGATTACGCTTGAAACAAAAAGAATTTCTCCAGAATCACTGGAATAAATTTCGTTCTCCTCAAGCCGTTCATCTAAAAGAGTGCCCATAGCGCCTTCATGAGATACAAAGAAATTTGCATTCTCTCCATTATTTTCAGGAAGAGTTGCTAGATACCATGCATGGTTGCTAGCGCTATCAGCTAATTCATCAGTCCATTCAAGCGCATTCATCTCACGTTCAACCCTGAAATTGTTAATTCTTTCAAACAAATCTTGTTCCAGTTCTGAAACTTCAAAAGAAGGACGAGAAACAACTTCAACAGGAACAACAGGTTTTGGTGCAGTATGTTTTGGGATTAATTCCCAAGGTTTCAATAAAAAAATTATGGGAACAGCTGCAACTAGTAAAATCAATAAAATGATTGGAACCCATGGGATACCTAATTCTTTTGGTTTCGGTCTTTGATCAGGCCTAAGCACTAGTTTGCCGTTTTCGTCTCGTGGTTGTTCTTTCTTTGGCTGGGTCTTTGGCTTTGCAATAGGCTTGCCTTTCTTGTAATCAGAATAAGCATTACAACTGTGTCCTCCAAGCTGATTATACCCTCTTTGCATTTTTACTTTTTCTTGTTCATTAAGACCAGGATCAAACTTTAAAGGAGTTTTTGCTTCTGCATGCTCTTCACAAAAATATTTTCCACAATAAACACATTTCTTCTTTGCCTTTTTACCACATACAGGACATACTCTGTTTTTTCCTATTTTCTGCATTTCATTTCTTCTCCAGCAAATAACCCATACCAACAGCAAAAATCAAAATACTTAAGTAACGCAAACCAATATCAGTGAAATACGTTTCAACACTCATCGAGAAAAAACCAGCGGAAACCATTGCTAAATCAAGCATCCAGTTAATCACCAACCATGCAATTCCAATTACTGCACCCTCCTTTAAGTAATCTTTCTTAATACCTTTGAAATAATATACTGCAAAAGCCACGCCCACCAGCGCGCCGATAACAATCATTATTGTTTTGAAAAAGGTTTCTGGAATGACTGTTTGATTGGTTACCGGATCAAACAAGGGAAAACTGGCTAGGAAAGGAATAAGCCATAAGAGTATTCCAAGACCTACTATTTTCACAATCTTGTTCATGAAAGCAATTATTCAGTACCTAGTTTTAAGCTTTTTGTTCTTGGATAAGGTTTAAATTATCTAAAATCAAAAAAAAAGAGTCTGGTGTACAAAATGAAAAAGCTTTTGATTCTATCTTTGATTTTATGTTCCATGTTTTTTGGATGCACGGAAAACAAATTGGAACCCTTTCCTTGTCCAACAGGAACTGTATGTGTAGCAAACTCCACACACACGCCACAATGTATGCAAGGAATTGAACAACAACAATTAACAAGCACTAGAATTAAATGTTTGAAACAGGTTGAAGATAACATCACTGAAAAGATTCAAGAAAATCAGACAGAAGAACAAAAAAATCGAACAGAGGGAATAAGCATGCCACCAAACAGATACGCAGTAATTGAGACGAACATGGGAACCATGAAAATCGAATTGTATGAACAAAGAGCTCCCATAACTACGAAAAACTTCATAGACCTCACCAATAAAGGTTTTTATGATGGATTGATTTTCCATAGAATAATTGATGGATTCATGATTCAAGGAGGAGACCCGGATGGTACAGGAGGAGGCGGACCTGGATACACAATAAAAGATGAATTTCATCCAGAACTAACGCATGATAGCAAAGGCATTCTGTCAATGGCTAACGCAGGACCTGATACAGGAGGCTCACAATTTTTCATCACACTTGATGCAACACCTCATTTGAACAATAAACACGCAGTGTTCGGAAAAGTCGTTGAGGGAATGGAAGTGCTTGATGCAATAGGTAAAGTTAAAACAGGAGCAAACGACAAGCCAGTAGAACCAGTCACCATGAACAAAATTACTATAGTTAACTAAAAACTTTCGAGCTTGGAAGCTACGAGTTCTCCAAGCTCATTCATCTGCTTTTTGTTAGAAGGGCCGTGACTCCAGCTTTTAAGCAACAGTTTATTACAAACAATGCTCTCATAGTCTCTTTTTTCTATGTATTCATCTTTGTCAGAATAGAACAAAAAGCACTGCTCAAGCTTTGAACCGTGGATATTGTATTGTTTGCAATCTTCAAGCCATTCAATGGACACATCATGCTTTGTGTCAACAAGCGCTCTGAACGTCTTTTCAGCATTTATCACAGGAAACATTAATATTTTGAACGTGACAGATTCTTTAGAAAGAATTGAAACCAAAGCGCCTGTAGACATGCCTGCCAGAAACACAGAATCATGCTTTTCTTTCATTTTTTTTATGATCTTGTCTAACTGTTTTATTTCATCAGTAATTGTAGTCTGCTTAAAATCAAATCGGTAAACACAAAAACCCTGCTTTTGAAGTATGTCAGAAAGAACTACAAAAAAGTTTCCCCATTCGTTTTTGTCGTAACCGTAACCATGAACAAGAATTACTGCTTTTTCTTTCAGACATGACATTTCAACTCTTGAATGGATAAACCAGAAAAGAATTTAAACCTGACTTTTAGAAGCAGTGGAAAAAACGAAACCCTTTATAAACTACTTGTATAAGTATATGTGGTGTCGTAATGGACTATCCGACAAAATTACCGAAAGACGCGAAGCCAGACGACGAAATAACTATACTAGTGACTAATAAACGAATAGGCAAGCGACTTGTGACATTCTTGAGGACGCATAAAGAAGGCTTCGGTAAATGGAAAGTAATCAGAAACGAACCTTACACGGGCTAAAACAGAAACATTAATCAAAACAGTTAGAGTCCTGTCTAGAATTTTCTATCTTTTTCTGGAAAACTTTTTCATGTTAATCTTAAAACTTTTACCAAATTTCCACCAAGCCAAAAAGAGCAACACAATCAAGATCAAAAATACTATTCCAGCAACAGTGCTTCCTTTTTCTCCAAAAACTTGTTTGACTATAGTAAAAGAATAGAATCCGCCATAAGCTAAAACTAAATGCATTATGATCTTTCCTATAAGGCATCCAAGAAAAAATTTGGATAAGGGATACCGTAGCACTCCAGCAACAATACCGATTGCATCTGTTGGTAATGGAGTAGCAGCAAAAAAAGGGATTACCCAGAAACCATAGCGCTCAAACAAAATTTTTGATTCGTCATATCCATGTAATTTCTTGCCTAATTTGGCTCCTTTACTGACTCCATGTCCTAAAGCATAGCTTGTGAGTTCACCTATTGCTGCTCCTGTACCAGCAAAAAGGCCTAAAAGCAAAGGATCCATGTGTGATCCTAGAGTGTAAACAATTAGGTATGTAGGAACAGGCAAAAAGATTGTGGCATGACCTATCAGGGATAAGAAAAAAACTCCGAGAAAACCGTATTGTGTGACAAGGGAAGCAAACCACAAGTCTAGATTGAACATAACGTTAATTACTTCGCTTAGGATTATAAATCTTAGGTTACGCACTTTGGAATCCAATGTAGTAAATTCCACAAGCTTTCCAAAATTTTAGTTCTCCGTCAGTTGGAACAGAAACAGTGAATCCGTTAAGGCCAGTATCATCAGAAATAAAGGGACTGTTTTTTTGGTTTTTGAATGAATAGACTTCAGTGCAAGGATTAATTGAAAGCCATTCTTTTTCGTCACAGCCATTAGGCATGGAAACTTTACCAGAGCAAAAGATGATAGGAGATCCATTGGTAGCAGGAGTCAACTCTTCTGAACTGATTGAATCATCTTGTCTTAATGTTATGAAAAGAGGATAAACAGTTCTTTCATCAAGTTTTTGAGTTATTACTTGAGAAAACAGGTTAGAAAACTCTGCTGCAGGTTTTGGGATTGGAACAGGTTCTCCTACTGAAGCAGCAGGAGGAGTACCAACCATACCTACAAGAGCATTCATGATTAGTACGCCAACAATGATTAGTCCTAGTCCCATCAAGTGTCTTTCGAAAAAATTCTTTTTTTCGTATATCTCTTTTATTTCTTCTTTAGGTTCTTCAATAAATTTTTGTTCTTCAAAACCTGGATGTAATGGAACGCCTATAGGACCGCCTCCACCAAATAATGGATTTATTACTAGTCCTTTGCTCCCATCTTTTGATTGAACCATATCTCCGCCTTGACTTATCCCAACACGGATCACTTCGTTTACATAATTAGAAGGATAACCAGCACTAAGTAAACTATTGCGAATTTGATCTATGGTGTAACCGTTCTCAAAGTTTATTCTAGCCCACTCAATGATTTCAGATCTAACCATGAAATAAAATTTATCGGCTCCCAGTTTAAAAACATTGTCTTTTTATGTGATTATTCTCCTAATTGAACGCATGAAAAAGGACAAGTTAGTGAGCATTGCTTTGCTTTTGATAGCAGGAATCATTGCAGGTCCTCAAAACTTGTTAAATGAACTTAGCTTAGCAAATTATTCTTTACTTGCAATGGGTTTGTTTGCTGGATTGCTTGTGAGCGTTTTGGAAGCTTTCAAAAACGTTTTTATTATCCGTGAAAGCGTAGAAAGCTCCATTGAATCAATGCAAGCCATGCCTCAAATATCAATTACTAGTCAAGGCAATGAACAACTTATTCAAACTGCCTCTTCTTTTGTTGAAGGAATAAAGAAAGGTTTTGTTAAAGCATCTGGAAAAGCAATGCTAGTGTTTTACAAAGTTTTAGATTTTGGAGTGAAAGCAATAGCCGCCTTCTGCGGACTCATCTACTTAATTTTTCCTTTTGTAGAATTGCTTGGACTTTGGATTATTCTTTCTACTGTATATTTACTAGTGGTTTTCAAGTTTTCTGATGTTGTCGGACGAATATTTCCGTTCGCAGGAAGCGGAACAGACCGTTCAAAAAAGACGTTAATAGGTTATGGTTTAATGTCTTTAAGCGCGTGGGTTTTATCTTCTGTTGCTCTTTGGGCATTTTTCCGAGCGTTTGGAGTGCAGTTTGATGTGGTTGCTTTCTTTTTTCTGACCGCGTTGTTCGCGACACTTTCTTTGGCTCCGTTTACGTTTGATGGTATTGGTTTGATAGAACTAGTTGGAATGGGTACTTTTGGTGTTCTTGGCGCGCCTTTGGCAGTAGGTTTTTTGGCTTTAGTGCTTTGGGAAGGTTCAAAGCTTTTGGGTGATTTGATTGTTTCTTTTTTGCCTGAGCGCAGAAACGTTAAAGACCTTGAGAAGTATAGGTGATTGTCGGGTATTCTGAATAGCAAATGAAAAGTTACGTTCCTTTCAGAAAGTTTGGTTTATGAACAGACAGAACTAATAGCTTGCTCAAGTTGTTCTAGTGCTTCAGTGGAATGCAAAGGAGTATTTTTTGTTAAAATGTTTTTGAGTGGAATGCTTAGTTCTTCGCATGCTTGTTTTAGTGCTTGATATGATTCACTGGATGGTTTGTAAAAGCATAAGACTTTTTTGTAGTTGTGTGTTTCTAGGTATGCTTTTACTCTTGCTTTGTTTACGCGAATGTATTCTTTTTTGATTTCTGGAGTTTCAAGTTTTTCATCCCAGTCATAAGCAGTGAAAGGATAACGATTGTTGAATTCAAAGGGTATCACTCCTGGTGACGATATTACTATCCTATGAATTCTTTTGCTTCCTGAAACCTTTTTTAACACGTGGAAAATAAGGGTGTGAGTTTTTGAGTGTGAGTAAGGCTTTTTGTAAGAGCAAGGAAGAAATAATGCTATGTCTTTGTTTTCTGGTGTTTCATACCAGTTTGTTAGGTATTCTTGCCATACTCGATAGTGATCGTTTTCTAGTAATTCTCCTCCGACTCCAGTCCAAAACTTCTTTTTTTTGTTTGGGAAGGATGGAACAAATCTGAAAGTTTCTTCATCCAAATCTACGTTTAAGCCTTGTGTAAGTTCGTGAAAAGCTTTTTTTGAGAGTGGATGCCATTCGCCTTTAAGCCAAAGATCAAGTAATGGAGCTTTTGAGTGAGGAATCAAGTTGATTACGATGATGGAATCTGAATATTTTTTTGCGTATTTGACAGAATCGTGCAGTGATGTTTTAATGTCTTTTATGAATGGAAGATTTGCAATTAAATATGCTCTGACTTTAAAGCCGTTCGCATGCAGTGTTTCTGCTGCTTCAGCAAAGTCTTCTTTTGTGAAGCCTTTGTTTATTTTTGAGAGGATTGCGTTATCTGCGACTTCCAAACCAATAGCAACAGTAAGGTCTACTCCTTTAAAGTCGTTGAGCGTGTCTTTTGTTATAAATTCAGGTCTTGATTCAAAAACTAGTTTTATGTTTTTGGTCCTGCATTTTTCTGCCAGGTGTTGCCTGAAATCAGAGGGAAATTGATTGTTGTCAAGAAAGCTTCCTGAAGCAAAGATTTTTAGTTCTTCTGGTGGATCTAACAATAATTGATCGATTCTTGCTTTTAGTATTTGAGCGGGAAGCATTTGAGTACGTTCTCTGCAGTATCCACAGAATATGCATCCGGAGTGCGAGCAGTTTCCTGATTCAAGAATCAAAGTTTTAGTGTTCATGAGTTTAGGCCTTGTATGATGTTTTTTATGAATGCTGCTGATTCTGAAAGCATTTTCTCTTGCTCTGAATCAAGCTCAAATTCAATGATTTTTTCTATTCCTTTTGAGCCAATCATTGCTGGAACTCCTAGTGCAAGACCAGAAAGACCATATTCTCCGTCTAGTATGCAAGAACAAGGCATTACTTCTTTTGTGTTTCTGGTTATGGCATTAAGCATTTTAGCTATTGCTGCTGCAGGCGCATAATGCGTGCTTCCTTTTAATGTGATCACAGGAAGAGATGCATACCTGACCTTCTCTAGGTCTTCATGGTTTAGTCTGGTTGTGGGAACCATTTTTTCTCCGTGGTGCCCGAGAATCATTCCTTCAAAGCCTAATGCTTGAAGCCTGGCTGTGTCCAGCACTCCACTCATTCCAAAAACTTTGTTACGTTCTAAGCCACTTTGTTTGTATGCAATGTATGTAAGAATGTCTACTGGATTTGTGACTTGAAGAATCATACCATTAGGATTAGCTTCTGCAACTCTTTTTGCTGTTTCGCTTACTATGTGCACGTTCTCTGAGAGCAAGTTTCTTCTGTCCATGTCTGCTGTTCTTGCCTTGCCAGCAGATATTACGGTAATTAACGCGCCTTCTAAGTCTGAGTAGTTACAAGTGGAAGTGACTTTAACGTTTTTTCCTAGAACGTTAGCCGCGTGCTCCAGATCAAGTGCTTCACCTTGAGCTAGATTGCATTTAATGTCTAAAAGAACCAGTTCAGTGATATCAAGAGAATGCAATGCAGAGAATGCAGTTGTCGAACCGATCCTTCCTGCGCCTACGAACCCAATTTTCATTTTTACCTCTCTCTGAGTCTTTTTGGTGGAAGGGTGAATAGGTAGTATTTGGCGTCTCCTCTTAATTCTTCAATTACTCTTTCTTGAATGACTCTCACTGGATTTGGCATTAGTCTGACTCTTTCACTTACGTCTTTGAAGTTTTCAAAGTATTTTTCTTCTCTTGCTTCTATAATATGTTTGGCGTGTTCTTTGCCTATGCTAGGAAGTAGTTCAAGTGAGTGTTTGCGGATTGAAATTGGACCTGCTTTGTTGAAAAAGTTTACGAACCTTTGTTCTTTCTTTGCTATGATTTCGTCTACTGCTTGAGGAAGTTCTGATTGAGATGTATGGGTAAGCTGGTTATATTCTAGTCTACCTTTAATGAATTTGATTTCATCGCGTTCTTGTGGTCCAATGTAAACTTCTTGTCCTAATTTGAGAGATAACTTTTCTCTTGGGACTAATTCAAGAAGAGTGAAATTCTCTTTTCCGATACTTTGTGCTATGGGCTCTCCAGTATATGAAGAAGAGTAACCACGGGACAAATAATCCAATACTATTACGTACTCTTCTTTCATGATATCCCCTCATGCACTGTATTCTGCTACAATGTCAAGCACTTGCTTTAGTTCTTTTTCTGTAAGACCGTGTCTTTTTTTCTCCATGATTAATAGAAGGTCTCCTTTATCAGTTGGACCGTTATCAGCTATCATGACTGCAGTGTGCTCGTCAATTTTTTCAATCTCTAGGAGCTTTTTGACTAACTCCTCGGCTTTTCGGACGCCTAGTTTGGCCTGGTCTTTTGAGTACTCATATGCTGCTTTCTGTTCGTAAGAAAGTTCTACGTCTTTTTTCCTCTTCTCGAGTAATGACTTAACCTGGCTAAGGCTTATGTCTGTTTGGTTTACTAATTCCCTACCGATCATATGTTTTCACCTCTTAAGGTGTGAAGGTTTTACAATTAGAGTCTTGGTCATGTTTCCATCCTTGATTTCTACCAAGTATGCTTTCCCTTGTTTGCCTTTTATTTCGGCGGTTTGTCCTTGGAACTTTGGTATTGGCATGCCTGAATGTTCCGAGGAATCAATGTTTATGCAGACTTTTTCACCCATTTTAAATTCCTGTAGGTGTACAGTTATGCCCTTTTTTCTGATGGGGCGTTTAATTTTTCTTCCGTGCTTTCTTAGCTTTCCTTGACTCTTCTGCATAAGACTTCCCATTAATTGTGCATTATTCAGTATATAAAGAGTACTGGAGTACGTCTTTATTGTGACCGTTTTTTGGGAGCGAACTCCTTTATATTACTAATACAAAAATATTTAAACGAATTTAGTAACAACTTTACAGTGAAACAAAATGGAAACTGATGAGGTATATCACGTACTATTCCTAATGTTTTTCTTTGGAGTGATAGGACTAGCATATTATCCAAACATTGTCAGGGCAATAGTGCCATGGATAGCTTTGCTAGGTGCGTTTTATTTGGTTTTTGGTTTGCTTTGTAGAGCTACGTCTTTCACTATTGGCATTGGACACTCAAGAAGAGATGACTGGCTTAATGGATTTCTGATTTTAGTGGTGCTTGGATTATGCCTTGGCTTTCCAGGATTAGCAGTGCACTCAGTTCAATCAATGTTAGGCTTATTTGCCAGCGCGCTCAAGTGGTTGTTTGTTTAGATGCAGAATTACTGTTCTAAATGCTCTGATGGCAACTTCGTTTAAAGGTATATCTATGATTTTAACTGTTCTAGCCTAAGGCTTTATAAATAACACTACTCCTAAAAAAGAGTGCCTTTATAAAGGAGGGTTTAAATGGACATAAAGTTCGAAGTCGTGAACATTGTTGCCTCAGCTAACCTCAACGCAGAGCTTGATTTATATGCTATTGCCAGAGCACGCGAAAACGTTGAGTATGAACCAGAACAGTTTCCTGGTGCGATTTTAAAACTTAAAGAACCAAAGACATCACTTTTGCTTTTTAAGAATGGCAAAATGATTTGCACAGGAGCCAGAAGTGAGAAAGACGTTTATCGTGCAGTGGAAAAAGCAGTATCAGAGATTAAGAAATTCATAAAGTGAAACGTTTATATACTACTTTTTGCAGAATATATGGGCTGACGGCCAAAGCGAAGGGGCCATACCCGGTTACATCTCGAACCCGGAAGTCAAGCCCTTCTGCGTACTGTTTTGTACTAAACTGCGAGAGCGTTTGGGAAGGATGGCACGCTGTCAGCTTTTCATTCTATTAAGTTTAGCGTTAGCACGTCCAATTACCTTGTTCTAAAAGAGTGTTACTCACATAAACAGGAGCACTTGATCGTACTGCAAAAGCAATGGCATCACTCGGACGAGAATCTATTTCCAGGACATTGCTGTTATCCTGTAGGACCAAACTTGCATAATATGTGCCTGCTTCCATTCTAGTGACTTTAGCCATTATCACTTCAACATCAAAAAATTCTAACGAATCTGCTGCAACATCATGAGTCAACGGCCTTTTCCCAATCCTCTTTTCAATTGCGTTGTCTAAGGCAGCGGCTTGTGTTGAGCTTGTCAAAATAGACACCTGTGAACAATCTGAATTCAATAAAATAGTGTTTCCAGATAAAGAAACTTGTACTGGAGTAAAGGCTTCAAGATTCCAGGATACTTGAGAAGGCAATTCAACTGTTACTGTTGCAGGATCCTGCTTAGTGAAAAAAAGTATTGTAACAATTAAGAAAGCAAATACTAAAGCCACTATAATAATTGAAGTGACAGCTCTACTCATATGAAATACCTCCAAGCATCTTCTACATCAATAACTTCTTGCACGCTCATTTCAAACTGAGAAGCATTCTCAACATAATCAATCTTACAGTAGTTAACTCCCCCAATAATATCACACACTTCCCGTTTCTTTAAATCAGGAGAAACCATTTGTCCTTTAGGTAAAAGAAACAATTTTGCACCATACTCTTCACTAACTCGTATCTTTGCTGGAATTCCAGACGCAGGACCAATATTGCCATTCTCTTTTATCGATCCAGTCATAGTCACACTCTGATTAAGTTGCATCCCTCTTAAAGCAGCAATAGTGCTTATAGTTAAAGCTGCTCCTGCTGATGGCCCTTCAATGCTTGAAGCGTCTGCTTCTATAGTATAAATTATGTCAATATCATCCAAACGTCTTCCAGTAAGATCAGAAGCTACTTGAGAAGCAATTTTCGCAGAACGTTGAGTTTCAAAACCAGAATAAAGATCATTTATGTTAACCAGAATCTGCCCAGAACCAGGCTTGACCAGAGTAGTCAAGTTAGCAATCATCCCATCACCACTAGACTTTACCGCAGGAACTTTCATCACTACCACTGACTCTCTGATAGGCTCTTCCTGAGAATAAAAAAAGCCTGCTCCGAAACCAACAGTAATCGAAACAACAAACAACGCCACTAACACCAAAACAATAAAACGTTTCATCCAGAAAGTAAACTCACTACAAGGATAAAAGAATAACGGACTCTCACGGCAAACATTTAAAGAAGAACAATCTAAAACATAAAAATGAACTTCCGTGAGTTTGACAAACACCCACCAAAAGAAGCAGTTGAACAAAGAAGAACACACATAGAAAAACTCACCAACACAAAACTTGAACACACCTCAAAACATTCAATAAACGAAGAAGACGCCTCCAAAAAAAGCATAGAAAATATGATTGGAGCAACACAAATACCACTTGGAATAGCAGGACCACTAAAAGTAAACAACAAAGAATATCTCCTACCACTAGCAACCACTGAAGGCGCGCTAGTAGCATCAATCAGCAGAGGATGTAAAACAATTAACCTGTCTGATGGATCCATAGCAACACTCCTCGAAAACAAAATGACTCGCGCACCCATTTTCTCTTGTGACACCGCTGCTAAAGCTAAAGCAATGACCGAATGGGTAAAAGAACACTTTGATGAACTAAAAAAACTAATGGAAAAAGAATCTCCATTTCTTAAACTCAACACAATCAAACCATGGATCATAGGCAGAAACATCTACTTACGCTTCGAATGCTTCACCAGCGATGCAATGGGAATGAACATGATAACCATAGGCATTGAACCAGCCTGCAAAAAAATAGAACAAGCAACAGGCGCGCGTTGGATAGCTACCAGCGGAAACATGTGCATAGATAAGAAGCCATCAGCACTAAATTTGATAGAAGGCAGAGGCAGAAAAGTAATAGCTGAATGCCTGCTTAAAACTTCTGTCATAAAAGAAGTCTTACATGTTGAACCGGAACAGCTAGTAGAAGCCAACTACAAAAAGAATTTACTTGGCTCAGCACAAGCAGCAAGTTATGGCTTCAACGCTCAATTTGCTAACGTCATAGCAGCAATGTACATTGCTACAGGCCAAGACCCAGCGCAAGTAGTAAGCGGCTCAATGGGCTTTACACTAGTAGAACAAGAACCAGAAGGACTTCATTTCAGCGTAACTTTGCCATGTTTACAGGTTGCGACCGTAGGTGGAGGCACTCAACGCGAAACCCAACAGGAAGCACTGGACGTGCTTGGACTAAAAGGAAGCGGAACCCCTCCAGGCTCTAATGCAGACAAGCTAGCAGAAGTAATCGCAAGCGCAGTACTCGCAGGAGAAATTTCTCTCTTAGCAGCTCTTGCTTCCAGACAACTAGGAAGCGCGCACGCAGACCTTGGGCGATAAAGATTTAAACCTAGACTCGGTTTAATAGTTTGATATGCCAGCAGAGCAAGTAACGGTAGATGACTTAAAGAAAGATCAGCAGAAGCTGAAAGCAGAACTTGATAAGCTGGAAGGCTATTTTGGATCAGATACTAAGCCAGCACCAAAACAAAAAAAACAGTCAATAAAAGAGTTGGATACTGAAACACTCAAACAACACCTAGAAGAAAACAAAAAAGTAATGGAAAAATTTGATTATCTTATTGACATTCTCTTGAAAAGCACAGAAGACGAAGACGAAGAACTTGAAAAAGTCGTTTTAACCATGGCTAAAACACAAGAACATGCACTCAAAGTTTTAACAGAAGTCAAAAC
>JAIOSL010000042.1 GCA_021107635.1 archaeon
AAGCCTTTGTGCATCTCCCACTGAACCGGCTGTGGTCATCCCCACAAGGTCATCTACCTGGTATATTTTCTTGGCATCTTTGCTTGCGATGAAATGCCCCATTGTAGCCCGGCTCTCTGTGGCCAGGACCACGCCTTCACTGCATACTAACCCAATAGTCGTTGTACCTTTAAGTTCGTTATCATTAACCATCTGTATACCTCATAGAAAATTGGGAAATCAACCAACCAACTGGCTATCTTACGCGTAACAAAACTGCCAAAAAGCCTAAAAGCATCCTCCTTTTTTCGATTATATTGAGCAAAAACAACATCAAAACCTTTCTTTACCTCATCTATCAATAGAGGGATATCTGAAGGATCTTGTTGTAAATCATCATCAATAGAAACAACAAAATCACCTACACTCTCCCTGTATCCTACTATCATAGCAGAGTGTTGACCAAAGTTTCGTGAAAGCTGAATATACTTTACTTCATCTTTTGTTTCAGAAAGACCCATACAAAGCTTATGACTGGAATCAACACTCCCATCATTTACAAGAATTACTTCGACTTTGTATTTATCTTTCAAAGAACTAATTGTTTTTGTTACAACTTTTTCTAAAGTTTTTTCAGAGTTATAAACGGGTATAACAACAGACACCATTTCCATAAACAAACCACTACATATATGATACAAGAAAGCAATATAAAAGCTACATTCTAAAAAAATTAATCAGAATAAGAGGGTTTTTCATGAAAGGAATCATATTTTTTTTGGCAACAAAAAAAGGATATAAAGTAATAGAGAGGGTTGTAAAAACGAACAAGAAAACAATAGGAGCAGTGACATCTTTTAAAGAAACTAGTGTAGAGCACAGTTATCACAGAGACATTGCTAATCTTTGCAATAAAAACAATATCAAATTTTATGAATGGGGCGAACTTTCTAACACGCGGGTAAACTTCTCGGATGATTTTGACGGAGGAATAGCTATAGGATGGAAATATCTGCTGCCAAAAGAAGCCTTTGAAAAACTACCGTATCGACTCATAGTCATACACGACTCACTACTACCCAAATACAGAGGCTTCGCGCCATTACCCACAGCAATAATAAAAGGGGAGAAAACTGTCGGAGCAACAGCATTCTTTGCCTCAGAAGAACTAGACGCAGGTGAGATAATAAAACAGGAAAAAATTGATATCCGAAGAAAAACATACATTAAAGAAGCCATAGAAATGATGAGTGAGGTATACTGTGATATTATAGAAGAGATAACCAACAAGATATCTAAAGGAGAAACCTTGAAATCTCGCCCTCAAGACCACGAAAAAGCAACCTTTTCAGCTTGGAGAGGACCAGAAGACTGCGAAATAAACTGGAACAAATCTTCTGAAGAAATCTACAATCTAATTAGAGGAGTTTCAAAGCCTTATCCCGGAGCATACACCTATTTAGGAAACAAAAAAGTAAAAATTTGGAAGTCAGAACTTGTCGAAGATCTTGATTTTGAGATTAGATACCCCGGCAAAGTCTGGAAATTAGAGAAAGGAATGCCTATAATAATATGCGGAAAAGGAATGCTAAAAATAACCGACATGACACAAAAAGGGAGGAACATCATTCCTCTAAAAAAAATGAGGATAAACCTAGGAAAGAACAGCAGGTAAGGAAAATGCAAAAAATTGAATACATTTACCTACACGCATACTTCGCACTATTCTCCATAACAGCACTCATATCCAAGCATGCCGCATCCTTTAAATTCAATGATATCGAATTCTGGCTACTCTATGGCATAGTAATACTAATTCTTGGAATGTGTGCATTCTTCTGGCAGAAACTCTTGAATAGATTTCCTCTTTCAGTTGCATATTCTAACAGGCCAATAATATTCTTCTGGGTAATGCTCTGGGCCCTCCTCATATTCGAAGAAACCATAACCCTCCAAAACATCGCTGGAATGGCAGTAATAATCTACGGTATCACATGGATGGTGAAAAAATGATTGGTTACATTGAAGCACTAGCCATCCTCATAATCGGAGTATTCATCGCCTCCGCCGCACAAATACTACTCAAAAAAAGCGCGGACAAAAAACACGCAACACAACTAAAAGAATACCTTAATCCACTGGTAGCAACAGGCTACGCAATGCTATTAGTTTCCTCGTTCCTAGCAATACTAGCAATGCGTGTGCTAGATCTTCGGCTAATCCCAATGATAGAATCACTAGGCTACATTTTCGTGCTCGGACTCAGCAGCATATTTTTAAAAGAACACATAACCAAAACTAAAATAATAGGAATGACAATAATTATTCTTGGAATAATAATATTCAATCTCTCAGAAATCATTGAGGTGCTCACATGATACCATTCAACAAACCATACATTACAGGAAAAGAAATAGAATACATAAAAGAAGTAATAGAAAGCAGAAACCTCAACGGAGACAAAAATTACGCAGAAAAATGCCACAAACTCTTCGAACAAAAATATAATATCAAAAAAGCGTTGCTAACACCCTCCTGCACAGACGCACTTGAACTAGCAGGTCTTGTGATTGGATTGAGTAAGGACGATGAAGTATTAGTTCCATCATACACATTCCCCTCAACAGCAGACGCAATAATAACAAGAGGAGCAAAACCAGTGTTCGTTGAAATAGAAGAAAACACCTTAAACATTGACTTAGAAGCACTCGAAGACAAAATCACAGACAAAACAAAAGCCATTTGCCCAGTCCACTACGCAGGAATCTCCTGTGACATGGACCACCTAACAAAAATCGCTAAAAAGTATGATTTGTACGTGATTGAAGACGCTGCACAAGGCGTTCATGCCAAATACAAAGACAGATGGTTAGGAACACATGGAGATCTAGCAGCATACAGTTTTCACGAAACCAAAAACGTTGTTTGCGGAGAAGGCGGACTACTTTGCGTTAACAATTCTAACCTAATCGAAAAAGCAGAACAAATGCGCGACTGTGGAACCAACAGACCTCAATTCAGGAGAGGGGAAATACCAGAATACTCTTGGGTAAGAGAAGGCTTCAACTGTATGGTCTCAGATTTAGTTGCAGCGTTCCTCTATGCTCAAATGGAAAAAGTAGAAGAAATAACAGAAAAAAGAACTAAAATAGCAAAAAAGTATACTGAAATGTTAAAACCCCTAGAAGACTCAATAAAATTAATGACCATTCCAGAATACGCAACACCAAACTATCACATATACTACTTCCTAGTAAAAGATTTTACAACAAGAGAAAACATGCTTAAAAAACTAAAAGAAAATGGAATTCAAGCCACTTCCCATTATAGACCATTACATTCATCTAAAATGGGAGAAAGACTAGGATACAAAAAAGAAGATCTTCCAAAAACAGAAGAACTAGCAAAAAGAATCATAAGACTTCCAGTACATCCATACATAACTGAAGAAGAAACCAGACACATCTGTGAAAAAATTAAGTCTATTCTCTAACAAAAAAAGAAACCAAGACTAAACTGAAAACACTTGCAAAAGCAGCTCCAGGCAAACCATAAAGAGGAATGAGAATACAATCTAAAAATAAATTAATTAAACCAGCAACAACCATGAAAACTAGCTGTTCTCTCTTTCTTCCTAAAGCTATCAACCTTTGAATTCTAAGCCAAAAAATATTCTTAGCGGGAATCATAAAAGCAAGAATTGACAAAGCAAGCCAACCATGTTCAACATATTCCGGAGGATAAACCAAAGAAAGTAAAGCTTGAGAAAAAAAAGCTAAAACAAATGAGATAAAAAGAGTGAAAAAAACAGTAGGATAGAACACCTTCCTAAACCGCCTTTCAACAGACTCCTTGGAACTAGAAACCTCAGAAAATAATGGAAGAGTAATCAAACCAATAGGCAACAACAAAACCAACGCGCTTACAATAGCAACAACCACGCTATAATAACCAGTGAAACGAATAGGCATTAAAATAGAAATCAAAAGCAAATCAGACATTAATAAAATAGTCATAGAAATACCAAAAGCCATAAACCACTTTGAGCTAGAAAGAACCTTTGAACAACCTAACGCCTTTCCTTCAAAAAGATGACCATATTTTGTTATCCCAACATAACCTGCAAAGATTATGAAAACCAAAAAACTGAGCATATAACCATAAATCGCTCCAATATAAGACAAACCAGAACTTACAAAGAAGAAAATTAACAATACTCTCGAAATTTCCTTTAGAACAGTAGCATAAAAAGCTAGATCGTTCCTCTTCAAAGAAACTAGAAAATAATCAAAAAAACCTGCGATCAAATTTAAAACCAAAAAACCTCCAGCTAATTTTATCGCAGCACTAGCAAAACTTTTCTGAAAAACAAAATCCGCTAAAAAAGATGAAAAAGCAAACAAAAACAAGAAACACGCCAAAGAACCAACAGACAAGAGTTTCAATCCACCTAAAACCCATTCACTAGCATTCTTATTATTAGAGATCCTTTCAGGGATAACATTCAACAAAGCATTACTAACCCCAAAACCTCCAAAAATCGCAAACCACGAAGCCAAGGTAATAGTAAAAGAGTACAAACCAAAATCATCGGAACTTAGAGTACGAGTAAGCCAAACAGTAAGTAAAAAAGAAACCGTTTTAGTTAGAAGATTAGCAAACATTCGAAAAGACAAATTCTTTATGAAAATAGAAATTAAAGAAGAACTATCCTTAAAATGTCTTAAGACACTAAAAACCATCAATAAGATTTACTTGGTAAGAATATAAAATAATAACAGAAAAATGACAAAAATAATAATAGGAACACCATAATAAACTAAATGAAAAAACAAGCCAGAAAAACAACACTAGAAAAACGAGAGAACATAACAAGCTCACGCAGACACCTCAAAAGTTGGCTCATAAAAAAACACTTGATTAACAGTCCAGAATGGAACCACGCCAAAACAATAATGCTTTACATTGCAATAAAAAGTGAAGTCAAAACCACTCGCATAATCAAAACCGCGCTTAATCAAGGAAAAACGGTACTAGTCCCAAAAATAAAAAACCGAAAAATCATTCCTGTAAAACTAAAAACACTAGCAAACTTAGAGAATAGTACTTATGGAGTGCCAATACCAAGCAATGCTCAAGAAAGCAAAGAAAAAATAGATTTGATTATTGTTCCTGGCATAGCTTTTGACTGCAAAGGCAACAGAATAGGCTATGGAGGAGGATACTACGACAAATTCCTCAAAAAACAAGATGCTCAAACAATAGCCTTAGCCTACGAAGAACAACTACTTCAAGAAATAAAAAGTGAACCGCACGACCAAAAAGTAAAAAAGATAATAACTGAAAAGAGAATAATAGAGTGTGAATAACCATGCTAAAATGCAAACAAGTAAGCCAACAAGAAATAAACCAAATGATTAAACAACTCTACCAAAAAATCAAAAAAGCTCACTACAAGCCAGACGTGATCATAGCTATTGCCAGAGGAGGCTACCAACCAGCAAGCCAATTATGTGATTACCTTGGCGTAAAAGAACTAGAATCAGTTAAAGTGACTCACTGGAACATCCCAACTAAAAAAAATGGACAAGCAGAAATCCAAATTAAAGAAGAAGTAGACATGAAAAACAAGAAAATCTTGATAGTTGACGACATAAGCGACACAGGAGAAAGCCTTAAGCTAGTTATAGAATACGTAAAAAAACAAGAACCTTTAGAAACTAAAACTGCAGTCATGCAAGTACATCAAAGAATGTTTAAACCAGACTTCCATGGAAACGAACTACAAAATTCAATCTGGATGATATACCCATGGACAATATACGAAGACTACAAAGAATTCATAAAAGAACTAACCCAAGACTGGAAAACCGTCCAAGAAATCAAAAAACACTTGAAAGAACAAAGAAATCTAGAACCAGAAAACTCTTTACTAGAAGAAATCTTAGAAGACATGCACTACTGGAAAGAAATTCAAAAACAAGAAAACAAATGGAAAGTAAACCAACAGTGAAATAGACCAAAAAGCTTGAAAGATGATAATGGAGAAGGGGGTGCCTAAATGCGCGAATTAATTGATGTTGCTCTAGGAAAGAAAAAAGCCGAGCTAGTAATCAAAAACGTTGATTTAGTCAATGTGTATACTGAAGAAGTGTACTCCACAGACATAGCAATACACAAGGGTACAATCGCAGGAATAGGCAGATACAACGGCAAAAAACAAGTCAACGCTAAAAACCTTTATGCTACTCCAGGCCTGATAGATGCACACATACACATAGAAAGCTCTCTTCTCACACCAAGCCAATTCGCACGAGCAGTCATTCCACACGGAACCACAGCAGTAATCAGCGACCCACACGAAATAGCTAACGTCCTAGGAGTGAAAGGGATAGACTACATGATAAAAGACGCAGCAAAAACACCATTAAAATACTATTTTGGCGTTTCATCTTGTGTTCCATCAACAAACATGGAAACATCAGGTGCAAAAATAGGATTAACTCAAACAAAAAAACTTCTTTGCTATCCAAATTGTGTCGGCCTGGCAGAAATGATGAACTATCCAGGCGTTTTATCAAAAAATTCGGAGATACTAGCAAAAATAGAAATGGCCAAACTAGTCGACGGACATGCACCACTACTCTCAGGCAAAGCTCTTAACGCATACATATCACAAAACATCACATCAGATCACGAATGCACAAACCAAAAAGAAGCACTAGAAAAAATGAAGCTAGGCATGAAAATCATGATACGCCAAGGCTCCACAGCAAAAAACATGGAAGCTCTGCTACCTCTCGCAAAAAAACACCCAGAAAACTGCATGCTAGTAACCGACGACAAGCACGCAGACGACCTACTCAAAGGACACCTAGACATACTACTCAAACAAGCAGTTAAAGACGGAATCGACCCAATAAAAGCATTGAAAATGGTCACGTTAAATCCAGCTAACTACTTCAGTCTTAACAATGGCGTCATCGCACCAGGCAAGCCAGCAGACATAGTACTATTCGACAGCCTGCGCAAATTCAACGTAAAGAAAGTATTCATTAACGGAAAACAAGTCGCAAATAACAACAAACCATTATTTAAAACCAGTAAATCCACTAAAACAGGCAACACCATCAACTGCAAACAAATAAACCAAAAAGACCTGGAACTCAAACCAAAAGGAAAAGTCAAAGCGATAGGCCTCATCAAAAATCAAATAATCACAAAAACAGTTATCACGCCAGTTAAAGGAGACGTTCTTCCAATAGCAGTTATCGAACGATACGGAAAAGGAAACATAGGCAAAGGTTACGTCAAAGGCTTCACCCTAAAACGCGGTGCTTTGGCATCCACTGTCGCACATGACTCTCACAACATCATTGTCATAGGCAAAGACTACCAAAGCATGATTACTGCAGTCAACACCCTCCGCAAAACCAGTGGAGGATGGATTGTAACAGACAAAAAGAAAGTGTTAGCCCTTTTAGACCTTCCAATAGCAGGAATAATGTCAGATAAGACCACTGAACAAGTAGCAAAAGAACTCCCAAAACTAAACAAAGCAGCAAAACAAATTGGCTGCAGATTAAACAATCCGTTCATGACGCTATCATTCTTAGCTCTTCCAGTCATACCTGAAATAAAACTCACAGATAAAGGGTTGGTCGACGTTAAAAAATTCAAGATAATAAAACCATGTGATTAAAATGGAAATAGACAAGAAAAAACTGTTATCATACTTAAACAAAAAATTTGGAGAAGTCAAACTAAACAAGATTGAACTCCTAGGCAGAGGAGTATACGGAATAGCATACCTCATCGACTTTGACTCAAACCAAGGCAAAAAAAGGTTGGTTCTCAAAACAATGGGTACAGGCGGCTTCGGACATGACCACTTCTCAGACATAGCAGGAATAATGATATGGGAAAATGCCTGCTACTCAAAACTCCCAAAACACGTAAAAGCATATGACGTCTTAGGCCTAGAACCCGATGGAGATTTAGTATCCATTGGAGACTCAAAAGAATTCTATATTTTAGTAGAAGAAGCCACAGGAAAACCATACGCAGAAGACCTTAACTCACTCCTCACAAGAGAACTGACACCTTTAGACGAAGAGAGAGTTAACGTGATGGCAGAATATCTAGCTGAAATCCACTCAAAGAAAAAAAGCAACCCACAACTCTACGTGAGAAGAACAAGAGACATGGTAGGGCATGGAGAATGCATCATGGGAGTGCTCGATGGATATGATAAGACATTCCCACAGGAAGCGCAGCGCGTTGAACTTGTAAAAAACTGTGTTGAATGGTGGTCTAAACTCAAAACCAAAACACATCGACTTAGCCAGGTACATGGAGATTTTCATCCATTCAACATACTCTTCCAAGAAGGGAGCGAATTTGTCACTCTTGACAGGAGCAGAGGAGAATATGGAGAACCGGCAGATGATACCACAGCACTCACAGTTAACTACATCTTTTGGTCTTTAGTCAAGCACGGAAAACTTGCTGGCGACTATGAAAAGCTGTTCAAAATGTTCTATGAAACTTATTTCGAAAAGACTAAAGACGAGGAACTGCTTGAAGTGCTACCATTGTTCTATGCATTCAGGCTGATCGTTGTTGCTAACCCAACTTTCTATCCAGATAAATGGTTCAAAGAAAAGAATGCAATCCTAGAACCAATCGAAATAAGAAAAAAATTATACTCTCTCGCAAACAACATGCTCAAAACAAAGAAAGTTGAACTAGACAAAATCAACAGTTACATGGATTAACATGGCATACGCAGTATGGATCACAGGAATACCAGGAGCAGGAAAAAGCACCATAGCCAAAAAACTAGCTTTACGCACACCCATTAAAATACTAAGACTAGATGAATTCAGAAAAAAAATAGTCGAAAAACCAGAGTACACACCAGAAGAACGCGAATATGTCTATACTGAACTAGCAAAACATGGGGCACAACTAGTAGAACAAAACAAAAACATAATTTTTGATGCCACAGACAACCTTGGCATTGGCCGAACGAAAGCCAGAGAACTAATAAAAAACTTTGCAGTAATACAACTAGAATGCACCATAGAAACAGCAGAACAACGCGAACATACACGCAAAGACAACGCAGGCATGCACAACCTCTATGAAAGAGCACACAAAGGAGAAATTAAATTGCCTGGCCTTAATGAAAAATACTTTAAAGAAGAAAAACCTGAAATAACAATCAACACTGAACACGAAAACCCTGAAAAAGCAGTAGAAAAAATAATGAGGCATTTAAAATGGTAGTGAATTGGCTTGAAACATGCAAAAAAATAGGAGATAAAGTACAAGAAAGAATCCTAGGAGAATACCTACTCGAAGAAGGAAAAGAAGAACTCGGCATCGGCGCAGGAGGAGACAAAACCCTGGTAATCGACAAAGAAGCAGAAGGAATAATCCTTCAAGAACTAAGCCAATTAGGAATTTCTCTACTAGTAATAACAGAAGAAGCAGGAGAAGTCAAACTAGGAGACGGCGAACCAGAAAAAATTATTGTAGTAGACCCTCTTGATGGCTCAAACAACACAACAATGGGCATAGGAGTATTCTCAGTTTCAATAGCCGTGCTCGCAGACAGAAACATAGAAAACACAGAATTTGCTTACATAAAAAACCTGTACAGCGGAGATGAATACTACGCTACAAAAGGACAAGGCGCGTTCAAAAATGAAGAACCAATACACACTAGTACCAAAAATTGGATAGAATACCTTACATTTTCAAAAACACCCTGCGAATGGAATGAAAGCACAGAAAAATGGATAAAACGTATACTAGAAGCAAGACACGTACGTTCAATCGGAAGCAGCGCAATCCAACAATGCCTAGTAGCAGAAGGAAAAGCAGAAGTGTTCCTACAAATACCAGAAGGCAGAACACTTGACGTAATCGCAGGAAAACTAATAATCGAAGAAGCAGGCGGCATAATAACAAATGGAGACGGAAAACCCATTAAAGGAAAAGCCAGCATACACTCCACCTGCAAACTAGCAGCATTTGCAAACACACAAGTAATGCAAAAATTAGGTGAAACACAATGAGCGATATTAAAGACCACTCTCTAAAAGAAAAAGGAGACAAACGCATTCAATGGGCAAACATCAGAATGCCAGTACTCCAAAAAATAAAAAAACAATTCGAACAAGACAAACCGTTCGAAGGCACAACCATAGGCGCGTGTCTACACGTAACAACAGAAACAGCCAATTTGATGTACACGCTTAAAGCAGGCGGAGCGGAAGTAGCACTATGTGCTTCAAATCCGTTGAGTACACAAGACGATGTTACAGCTTCACTAGACGCAGCAGGCATTGAAGTGTTTGCTATTCACGGAGAAGACAACGATACATACTACAAACACGTAAATCAAGTTCTTGATAAAAAACCAACAATAACAATGGATGACGGTGGAGACCTAATCTCAACAATACACAAAACTCGCACTGAATTGCTTGACGGAATACTCGGAGGAAGCGAAGAAACCACAACAGGAGTAATCCGCTTCCAAAACATGGAAAAAGAAGGCGTCCTCAAATATCCAGTAATAGCAGTAAACGACGCAAACACCAAACACTACTTTGACAATTATTATGGCACAGGACAATCCACTATAGATGGCATCCTAAGAGCAACCAACATTCTCTTGCCCGGCAAAACTTTTGTAGTAGGAGGATATGGATTCTGTGGCAGAGGAGTTGCCTTACGTGCCAAGGGAATGGGAGCTAACGTCATAGTCACTGAAGTAGATCCATTCAAAGCACTACAAGCAGTCATGGATGGCTACAGAGTAATGCCAATGCTTGAAGCAGCAAAACTAGGAGATGTTTTCGTAACAGTAACAGGAAACGACAGCATTCTTAGAGAAGAACACTTTAAAGTAATGAAAGACAAAGCCATTCTTTCAAATTCTGGACACTTCAACACAGAAATAGAACTGTCTACACTGGAAAAAATTGCAAAAAGCAAGAAAGAAGTCAAAGAAAATGTAAAAGAATATGATTTAGAAAACGGCAACAAAATTTATGTTCTTGCCCAAGGTAGACTAGTGAATCTAGCATGCGCAGAAGGGCACCCAGCGGAGGTAATGGACATGAGTTTTGCTGACCAAGCGTTTTCTGCGAGATACATTAAAGAAAACCATGCGAATCTAGAACCAAAAGTGTATGTAGTGCCTAAAGAACTTGACGAACGAGTCGCAAAACTCAAGCTTGAAACAATGGGCATACAGATTGATGAACTCACAGAAAAACAAAAAGAATATTTGAGTTCATGGAAAGTTGGAACCTAATCTTGGAAAACCGCAAGCTAGATACCTCCTCAAACTAGTCAGGCTTTAAAATTTCCTGTCCTGTTACTGGCGGAAGAAAAAAACGTCTGGTCTTGAAAATCTTTTGCTTGTTCAAACGAGTATGCGAACCAACCAGAGAATCATTCAAGTCAACGTTCACAAGCCTAGCATTATCATCAACAATACACTCACGTAAAACACAATTTTCAATGTGCACGTTATCAAAAATCACGCAATCCTTAATCGCAGAATTCTTAATCATTGAACCTTCTCCCACATACGACCGAGAAATACGCGCGTGGTTTTTTTTGCCTCGGAAAAGAATGTTATCTTTGTGTTTGCTCATGGCTTTGATGTTTGCTTGAATGTAAAAATGCTTATCACCAATGTCATACCAATAGCCTTCCATTACAACACCTCGAACAGTAACTTTATGATAAAGCCATTCTAGGAATGAACCCATGTTGTCTACTGGATGTTTGCCTGCTAGGTATTGCTTGACTAAAGGCAAAGTTTTGCGCGGGAAGACATAACAAGCAGTGCTTACTAGACTTGTTTTTGGTTCGGTGGGTTTTTCTTCGAAATCAGTTACTTTTTGTGCTTCATCTATGTCTACTACACCATATCTGCTACAACGAGCACGATTATTCATTTTGTAGAGGATGATTCTTGGATCTTCTTGATAAGATTGAGCAAATTTTGCTAGGTCGAAAGAGAATAGGTTATCTCCTGCTAAAAGCATTAAATCGGATGTAATCTTTTTGTTTTTTATTAAGTATTCCATGGCTCCTATGCTTCCAAGCTTGTGTTCTTCTTTAACCGTAGGCTCTACCACAAGCTCAACACGTTTTGATGATTTTCTTTTTTTCATCCACTCGGAAAAAATTTCTTCAAAAACAGCATTAGTTGATATGTATATGGTATCAATCTCCGGAACCTGCTCTAGTTTTTCCATTAGGAAGTCTAGTATGGGTTTGCCTGCTATTGGAAGCAATGGCTTTGGTTTGTGCAAGGTTACTGGCCAGAAACGTCTGGCATAGCCACCTGCAAGAATTACTGCTTTCATTTTTTTCACCAGATATCTTCTGCTCTCTTTGCTGATTTTCCGTCATTTACTTCAATCCATGGACCGGAAAATGGATATCCATAAAGTACACCTTCTCCTGCTATATGAGGAAGTAAGTCTTTTTTAATTGATTCTTTTGGTCTGGCATACTCAAAAACAAGAGGACTCATAACGTATACTCCTGCGTTTACTAGGTTCGAATGTACCTCTTTTCCAGGTTTTTTAATGAACTTGACTATTTTTGAACCCTCAAGTTCTGCTACTGGAATTTTTGGATTAGCAATGCTTTTTAGTGCGACTGTAACAACAGCGTCATTTTTTTCATGAAACTTAAGCAATTCCCTTAAATCGAATCGTGTGAGCACGTCTCCATCAACCACTATGAACCTACTACCCTCAAGAAAATCTTTGGCTTCTATCAGGCTTCCAGATGTTCCGGTTTTATGCGCTTCAGAATAAATGATTTCAACACCCCAATCTGAACCATCTCCAAAATATTCCTTTAATTTTTCTTTCTTGTATCCAATACCAAAAACAAACCGCTTGAAACCGTGATCTTTCAACCATTCAATCAAATGTTCTGCTACTGGCCGATTGTTTACGGGAATCATTGTTTTTGGAATTCTGCGTGAGAGAGTATGAAATCGGATTTTGTTGTCTCCAGCTAAAATGAATGCAGTATCTATGGTTGAACCGATAGCTTTTCGAACATAGAATTCTATTGCATGAGACCTGTTTCTCAAACCTGCTCCATCCACACTGTTATCCACTTTTTCCAGCAAGTCTTTTGAAATAGTTATTGTTACTCTTTCTTTTTCCATGAGTTAAGGTTTTATGAGTTCAGGTTTATATCTATTAGTGATGGTTACAATTGTTGGCGGAGGGCCCGCAGGCTTACTATGCGCGAAAGAAGCAGCATATAACGGGAAAAAAGTAGTTGTTTATGAAGAGCATGAAGTAATAGGTGAGCCAGTACAGTGTGCTGGACTTGTTTCTAAAAAAGGTTTGGATGACCTTGGTGTTAATTATGAAAGCACGGTGTTAAACAAGTCTTTAGGCGCTAGAGTCTATTCGCCTTCTGGAAAAGAAATTGAAATAAAACGAAAAGATGCTCAAGCAATGGTTATTGATCGAGCTGCTCTGGACAAAGTGATTGCTGAAGAAGCAATGGCTGAAGGAGCTGAAATTAAAACAGGCGTTAGGTTGCTTGAACGTGGAGCAGACTTAACTGTTGGCGCAGATGGTGCTAGTTCATACATTGCTAAAGATTTAGGAAACAAAAAAGATTTACTTATTGCTTATCAGGTCACAGCAAAGCTTGAGCGAGATCTGGACTTCGTTGAACTACATTTTGGTAGTTGGTCAAAAGACTTTTTTGCTTGGGTTATTCCAGAAAGTGAACAGCATTGCCGTGTAGGAATAGCCATAAAAGGAGATCCTAAAAAAGCTTTAATGGGATTCATGAAAGAAAAAAACATTAAAGCAGATTTAGAGAAAGGTATAGCTGGATTGATACCGTTATTTAGTGATAATCCAACAGTGTTTGAAAAAGAACGCACTCTGTTAGTAGGAGATGCTGCTGGCCAAGTAAAAGCAACCACAGGAGGAGGCATTGCCATCGGAGGATTCTGTGGAAGAATTGCAGGAGAAATAATTGGCAAAGACCTGCCATTAACTGATTATGAAGTAATTTGGAGAAGAGAAGTCAGAAAAGAACTTGTACTACACAGACAACTTCATGACTTTTTAGTCAGTTTAACCCTAGAAGAAATGGATGAACTGTTTCAGTTAGCCATAGAAGAACGCGTTCCAGAACTTATTGAAGAATATGGAGATATGGATAAACCGTCAATGCTCTTCAAACAATTAATGGCAAAACCACGAGTAGTATCCCATATGATGAAATATTTATCCAGGCTGCCAGTCAGTTTTTAATTATTGTGCCTGCTCTACCTTTCATGGCTTCATGAAGAGAAT
>JAIOSL010000005.1 GCA_021107635.1 archaeon
CAATATTTGATTATGGAAGTTGGTTTCTTGATTAGTTGGTTACTCAATTTTTTTATTATTGCCATTGTTTTAGCTTTGATTGATCAACAAAGAAGGTATGGTTTGGAAAAGAAACCAGGCGTCTTGTTTATGGCAGCAGTACTTTTACCGACTTTGCTTGAACTGTTTGCTTTTGTTCTTGCTGATGGACAACCGTTCATGACTTTGGTTTTACCAATTGAGCATTGGGGCTGGCTATTTTCTTCAATCTAAATCAGTTAGATTAAAATTTTCTTTAATTGTATTCAACACAAAAAAAGTATAAGAACGCTCAACCTGAGGAAGTGAAAGCAAGTACTTAACAAACTTGTTCAATTCTTTTCGGTTCTTAAATTTTGCTACTACCATGGCATCGTAGTCACCGGTAATGTCATAGACAGCAAGAACACTGTTGACCTTAGAGACTTTTTCTTCAACCTCTTCTAGGCTTCCCCCCTTAATTCGAAGTCCAAAAAGCGCGGTCAAATCAAACCCCATGGCTTCATGATCCGGTTTTATCGTGAAACGTTGAATTAGCTTCTGCTCAACTAGAGAATCTACTCTATTGTAGATGGTCCCTTCAGAAACACGTAGCTTCTTGGCCATTTTCCGATAGGGCATTCTGCCATCCCTGCTAAGCAGGCTGAGGATTTCTGTATCTAAATCATCCATAACAACACCTTTTTAAAGAAATATTAATTGTTAGTATGTATTATATGATTATTTCTATAAAAAAATAACGTTTAAATAAGAATTTATAGTATAAAATAGCATGCAAAGTGTTGAATTTGTTAGAATGGAGTTTGTGGATATGCTTGGTGGACTGAAGGGTTTTGAAATCCCAGAAGAAAAATACTGTAATGAAAAGTATGTTAGCTTGGATGGTTCTTCTATTCCAGGTTTCACTAGCATAGAATCTAGCGATCTTTACTTGAAGCCATCAAAGGAAACTATGAGGAAGGAAGCAAACACTGCTTTTGTTTTTTGTGATATTTACAATCCAAAAAAAGAACGCTTTGCTGGAGATTCAAGATTTATTCTTGAGCGAGTCATAGAGAGAACAGGTATTGAAGTAAAAGTGGGGGCAGAACCAGAATTTTATTTATTGAAAGAAAATAGACCTCAAGACCAAGGCAAATACTTTGATACTAGCAGGCCTTTACACGATGCGATACCAATAAAACGAGAGATAACGCGAAGGCTTAAAAAAGCTGGTTTAGACGTTGAATTAAAGCATCATGAGGTAGGACCAGGTCAATATGAAATAAATTTTGGTTTTGACTGTGCGATGAGAACAGCAGAGAATATTCTGCTGTTTAAAAAGATTGTTAGAGAAACTGCGTTTGAGTATGGAAGTTCGGCTAGTTTTATTCCAAAGCCGTTTCAAGGCCTTGCTGGCAGTGGCATGCATTTGCATTTGAGTGCGTGGAGGGATGGAGAAAATCTGTTTTATGATGAGGGCTTGTCGCTTTTCGCAAAGCAGTTCATTGCTGGATTACTTTCTCATGCTAGAGAGATCACGGCAATAACAAATCCGACCATAAACTCTTATAAACGTCTTTCACCTGGTTTCGAAGCGCCAGAAAAAATTTGTTGGGGTTACGGAAACCGTTCTGCTCTTGTAAGAATTCCGGCAGGAGGAGGAAACAAAACTCGCTTGGAGTATAGAAGTCCAGATCCTAGTGCGAATCCGTTCTTGGCTTTAGCAGTGATAATTGCAGCAGGAATGGATGGTATCAGGAAAGGATTAACTCCTCCAACTCCAATAAAAGCAAATGCGTACAAAGAAGGAAATTTTGAAAGTTTGCCAAGCGACCTGCGCGAAGCGCTTGATTGTATGGAAGAAAGCTCGTTGGTTAGGGAAGCTTTAGGAGAGCACACATTCAAAGAATTTTTAAGAATAAAGCGTGAGGAATGGAGAGAATATTCACGTTACGTGTCTTCTTGGGAGCGAGAGAGGTATTTGATGGTTTAGTATTCTCTGGAAAACGTAACGATTGTTTTATGTCCTTCTTTTTCAGTAATTTCTTCCCTCATTTTGAATTTTTCTTCAAGAACAATTCTTGTTTTTATGGATAAGTGCTTTGAAGGACAGAAGAAAGAAACTTTATTAGCTCTTTGTTTTTTTCCTTCTTCAATAGAATGTCCTGCAGTAACTTCAATTATTCTGTGTATTTCATCTCTAAGAAGCGGCTTGTTGGTTTTTATTTTCGCGAGCAAGATCTTGTTTTTTAGCTGGCAATCAAGCGTAAATTTCTCGTGGTTAAACGTGAAGTGGTGTTCTTTTCCGTGAGCTATTTTAATGGGAGATATTTCGTTCAATTCTTTTTTTAACAGTTTTGTCTTTTTGATATGTTCCATGCTAGTTGGACGTGATCTTATGTGAACGTTCCCTTTTGGTCTTGCCATGAAAGTCACTTTGAAGTGTTATAAGATTTATACAACCTGTGCATTATTAAACGTGTATGATAGGATTGATAGCAGATATTCATGGAAACATAGAGGCACTTCAAGCAGTAATTGAAGATATGGTGGAACGCAAAGTTGATGAAATTTATTGTTTAGGAGACATAGTAGGCTATGGTGCGTCTCCTAATGAATGTTGTGATACTATAAAACGCATGGATATCCATTGTGTGATGGGCGACCATGATTATGCAGCAGCGACTGGAGAATTATTAACGTGGTTTCAACCAGACGCACAAAAAGTACTTAAATGGACTAGTGGAGTGTTGGATCGAAAAAACAAGCTTTTTCTTTCTGTTCTTCCTCGTAAATTGACATTAGATGTAGAGGGCGTTCGATTAGGTTTGGTGCATGGCAGTCCTTGGGATGAACTTTTTGAGTATGTCAGGCCTACGGTAAAAGAAAGTGTCTTGAAAAAATTTTTGAAGGAAATGGATTGTCAGGTGTTAGCTTTGGGTCATACTCATGTTCCTTTTGCAAAAGAATTGAATGAAGGGCTTGTTGTTAACCCAGGTTCAGTGGGCCAACCGCGTGATGGGATTGCTTGGGCAAGCTATGCGATTATTGATCCTTTTGGTTTGAATGTTAAAATAATAAGAAAAAAATATGATTTACAAAGCGCGGTTAAGAAAATGCAGTTAGCTGGCTTACCGGAACTGCTGGTAGAAAGACTTAAGGAAGGCATCTAAATGGAAGCTTTTTATTCGTTCTTAGCGTAGTGACAAAAGATGATAACAGCATTAATCCCTGCTTCAATCATAGCAATACTTTCAATTATACTATTGTATTATTCCAGTAAAAAAGTAGTGAAGTATAGTATAATTCTAGCAAAACTTATTGGAGTATCAACTTTTGTGTTCAGTTTCGTGCTGGTTGCATTTTCTACTTCCCTGCCAGAACTGAGTGTTGCGATAGCTTCAACTTATAGTAACACGCCAGGACTGTCTGTTGGAGATTTAATAGGTTCAACTTTTACTGATTTAGCTTTAATTCTTGGACTTTGTACAGTTGCATATGGTGCGATACATCTAAAGAAAAAACAAAGTCTTGAACTGATAGAACTTTTGTTCATTAGTTTTTTAGCGGTGTTGTTCATTTTTTCTACAAATTCATTAACTCAAGTCCATGGAGTGATTCTGATTGGCTTGTTTGCTATCCTAGCCAAAAAAATGTGCGGAGAAGGGCACGTCAGGAAACACTTGTTTAAACATACAGGCAGGCGTACTTTGGTTACAGGAATCAAATTCATGGTTGCAGTAGGCATGCTTTTGTTTGCAGCAGAAACTTTGGTCTTATCTGCACTAGAACTCGTTGATGTTATGGGCGTGTCAGCTACACTAATGGGAGCTACTCTTGTTGCTTTAGGAACAAGCATTCCTGAACTGTCTTTCGAATTGACTGCGTTAAAACAGAAAAAGTATGAGATGGCTATGGGAGACCTTTTTGGTTCAGCAGTGACAAACGTAACGCTAGTTCTTGGGACTCTTTCCCTTTTGAATCCAGGACAAATCGACACAAGACCATTACTCGTAATAGTGCCTTTCATGTTTGTTGCAGTTTTGATGATTTGGTATGGGCTTGCAAAGAAAAAGAAGATTACAAGAGAGATTGGAATTGGATTGATTCTCTTATATTTCGCCTATTTACTCACGCAATTTGCTCTCGCTACTTTTGTAAATGTTTGAGATACTGTCATCTTATAAAGACAAAAAACATAGCATAAACTCATGGAAGAAACACTAGCTCAAAAAGTCCTGCTGAAAGACAATTTTGGAGAATTAAAACGCGTTGCTGGAATTGCAAGCGCGTACTTTGATGATAAAGTTGTTAGCGGAACAATAGCAGAAGAACATGAACAAGTGGTTGAACAGGCTTATTCTGTGAGAGATGTTGTTTTTCCTAACCTTCATTCGTTTAAGGCATTCACTGAAGGCCCTTCAATGGTTGATGCAATAAACAAATTAAATGCTAAGCCAGATTTGCTTTTTGTTAAAGGTAATGGCATAATGCATCCTGTTTCTGCTGGAATTGCTTGTTATGTAGGTGTTTTAACTGATATTCCAACTATTGGGATTGCAGAAAAAACATTGGTTGGAGAATATAAACTTCCTTCTCATGAAAGAATCGGTAAACCAGTGATTTCAAAAGAAAAACAGATTGGCTGGATCGTTAAAGTTGGAAAAGAAAATCTCTTTATTTCTCCAGGCCACAAGATATCTGTAGAAACTTGCTTGGAAATGGCCTTGAGTTACGTTAAAACAAAAAAGTTTCCTGAACCACTCGCCTTAGCTCAAGAATACACAGAAAAAACAAAAATTCTTGTTGAAAAACGAGCACAACGTGCTTAGAGCACCTAGTTTTAAAAGGATAGAATGAACTAACTGTCCTAGCTTTTGGTGATTCAATGCCAAGAAACTGTGTAGTGATAGTCGCGAAGAACGAAGGCAAGAATCCGTTCTCTATTGCAGAAACAGCTTTGGATTCAGGTAGCGTGGACAAAGTAATCATTTCTGAATGCTGTGATAAAGAAGAATTCAAAAAAAGCAGGGAACTTGATCATAGAAGAAAATACTTTAAAGGAAAAGGCGCGGCAATAATTGATGGGGGAACAGAAGCCGTAAGACAGGATTTTGATGGAATTGCTTTTATTGATGGTGATTTAAAATCAGTGGAAACTAAGTGGTTTCCGCTTCTTTTTGATAATCTTGAAGAAGCAGACATGGTAAAAGTCAGTTTTTTAAGAAATTCTAAGGATGCTCAGATAACAAGACATGTAATCAGGCCACTAATCTCAATTTATTTTCCTGAAATATGGCAGTTGGATCAGCCTTTAGGCGGAGAACTTTCAGTGAAAAAAAATCTCCTGAAAAAATTGTTCCTTGAAGGAGTTGCTCCTCCAGTAACATGGGGAATAGACACGTTTATCACAACTAAAACCTGTGCTTTAGGACATACGATGGGAGAAGTGTTTTTAGGGAAAAAAGTGCATGGGAAAAAAGATTTGCTTGAACTTGAAAGCATGTTTAATGAATGTTTGCTTGAAATGAAAAGAATGCTCACTGCTCTTAACGGAAGAAAAATAGATTATGATAAAAACTTGTTTATTGAACTTGATTCTTCGTTCAAGAAAGGAGAAGAACACAAAGAAAAGTACATGAATCCCATGGAAGTATTCGAAAATAGCAAAAAAGAATTTGCTGAGCATGGTTCTTTAGCAATACCTCATGAAAAATTGTTTTCAGACGCAATGAACGCAAAAGACTACGATGTTTTCTTTGAAAAAACTTCCAGAATAAAAGCAGATGAGTGGATAGAAACTATAAACTGGATTGCAACTAACTTGGATGAAAACCAAATTAAAGAGTATTACTTGCGCTGGAAGGTTAGGGCTTTGGCTTTTTGTTTACATGAGTCTAACACGTCAAAAGAAGCTGAAGAAAACACAATTCTTCAAGCGCGAAAAGCCAGGGATTACAGGAATTGACTGCTATAGAAGTAGTAATGCCTAAGATTTGTTTCTGCTCTCATCATAGCTTATTTAAACTCGTTCTTCTTTATTTTAGTCATGGACTTTAGTTCTATTGAACTTTACTTTTCTTCGCTTGATCTCGCAAAAATGGCGTTAATGTCCTTGCAGGTAGCAGGCATCATAATCATAACAAAAATAGTGATTGCGTTTTTGAGACCATTAAGTGAGAAAATTGATAGAGGAGTAGATAAATTCTGGAAGCTTGACCTACCAGAATATGCTCATGCAGTCATAGAATCTTTCCTTGTACTTACAGTAATTATCATAGCCTTGTATGCTGCTTTTATTGTTGGTGGTGTTGCCTCTCCAATAGATTTTCTCTTGTTTAACCTACTGGCCTTTCTGTTCTTTTGCAAAACTCTGTTAGATTTAATCAAACCAGCAGCTCTTGGGCTTGACAAAATGCTTTCACTAGGTGGAAAAAGTTCATCAATGCACATTAGATCACTCTTCAAACAAGTAGCAACGTATACGGTTTATTCCATAGCTTTAATTGGCATCATTTACATTCTTGGATTCACAGACATTTTCACAGCAGCTATTGCAGGAGCAGGAGTGCTGGGACTGGCAGTTGGTTTTGCTTCAAAAGACACTGCATCTAATGCCATTGCAGGAATCACACTTATCATGGACAAACCATTCAAAATAGGAGAATTCGTAGAAGTGGGTGGTTTATCTGGTACGGTTGAAGAAATAAGACTGAGGAGCACGAGAATGGTTTCTTCTGAAAACCTGAAAATAATTCTACCTAATTCTTTCCTCATGAACAAACCAATAAAAAATTATTCAAGAATCAAATGGAGAAAAATAAATTTTTCATTAACTTTAGCACCTTCCTCAAACATTGAACACGCAGTTAAAATAATCAAAAAAGAAATTGGTGGAGTAACTGCGTTTCAACAAAAAAAGAAAGTGTTGAAGTGCTAATAGACAAAGTTACCAAATCAGGAACTGCTTTAAACATTTTCTTTTGGATAGACCCGAAAAAAGGAACCTTGAACATCAAATCAAAAGCAATAGAGCGCGTAAAAACTGCTTTTGAGAAGAATGATATTGTATTGGGTTAAGTGCGGGGAAAGCAAAGCTTTTCCTTAGTTCCATAGAAAGTTTTTAAATCTCTGACGAGAATAGAAAACCATGAAGACAAAACATCTTTTCGTGCTTTTATACATAGCAATCATACTAGTGCCAATTTTTGTTATTTTAATGATCACATATGCCACTAGTTATAAATGTAGTAGTCCAATTGCTCACGATAAATCTGCCTGTGCAGCTTCAGAGATAAAACTGCATTCATATGTTGAAAACCAATCATATACTAAACGCTTTTTTGATGCTGAAGATGCATCTGGAAAACTTGTTATTTCTTACAATGACACAGAAATGATATGCAAAGAAGGGACAAGCAACTCTCCTGTAGCCGTATGTACAATAGGTGCTACTGTTGCAGCAGATACGTGGATACGCGTTTATGTTGATGGAGAAGAATGCCTTGTAGAAAGTGTTAAAGGAGAAGTAGACTCTGGATTCTGTGGTTGCGGTAAAAATTGTAATCCGTATGCTTCAAACGAGACACTTGTGACAATTACGCAAGTTTTGTTAGCCTTGGATATAATCTTTATACTTATTTTGGTGGCTTCGCTTGTCAATCAGTTTCAGAGGAAAACATGAATGAATTATTAATTGTTGCTTAAAGTTGTTACAATCTTTTATGTAATTTATACAAATAGTTTAAGTTTTTCCTTTTTTTGGTATAACTTTGTCTGGAAGAGAAATACATCTGCATGTTGAATCGGCACTAAGACGTGGGTTAAGTGCAGGGGAAGCAATTGCCGACCACTCCTTAGACCAGACACCAACGTTTTATTGAACACTTCCGGTAAGACTGAAGCTTGAAGTATTATAATAATAAGCCTGCTTTAGCCATTTATTGCTTTTTCAAGTTCTTTCCATGCTTTTTTAGGTATGCTTGTAGGTCTTCCGGAGAAACGTGCCATGTTCTGTTTATTTTTGTTGCGCCCAGCAAACCTCTTCGAGAAAGCAAACTAAGATACTCTTGACTGTAATCGCAGTGTTTAGCTGCTTCTTTTAAAGGTATCAACTCTTTTTTGGTTGATGGGTCTAGTGCTTCTAGATACAAGTTTAAGGATTGTTCGGCCGCTCTAGCTATAAACTGTACTAATGGCAAGGGGTTGTCTTTGTCAGCTTCTTTCAACACACGATAATATTTTTTCCTGTCAACATACCTGAGTATTGTTGGCGGATAACCTTCTCTGATTAGGATTAAGTTCATGAGCAGGCGAGCGGTTCTGCCATTACCATCGAAAAAAGGATGTATTTTGACAAGTTTGTAATGAGCTAAAGCAGCTTTTTCAATAGAGTTTAATTCAGTTGATTTAAGCCAGTCAGAAAACCCTGCCATCAATTTAATTATTTTATCTGGGGAAGGTGGCGTGAATATTGCTCCTGTAATCCTAACCCGTCTATCGCGATATCTGCCAGCATATTCGCTAACTCCTTTTAACAATATTTCATGAAGTTCTAAGATTACTATCTCATCTATTTCTCTTCTCTTGTTAGTGATTGACTCTACAAATTTCAAAGCAGTTTTATGATTGGTTGCTTCGAGATAGTGTTTTAAAGGCTTTCCTCCAACTGTAATACCTTCATCCAGTAGGAGCCTAGTCTCATTAAGCGTGAGCGTGTTACCTTCGATTGCATTGGAGTTGTAGGTCAGTTCTATGCTCATTTGATGTCTTAAACGTTTTACAGCGTCTTTAGGCAGAGGCCTTAGGCTTTCTAGTCTTTTTTTCTTGCCAACGATTCTCTGATAAAGTTCTGAATCCAAATACATATCGGTTAACCCCTATTTATCTACATCCGATATTATGGATTATCGGATATATAAACTTTTCCACTAACCGATATTAACAGAGTGCCTCAAAGTTCCTAAAAGCACCACCAACGGTTTTATTGAACACTTCCGATAAACTTGAAGTATTATATTAAGCTTGCTGCGAGAGCAAGGTTCTGCAAATGGGTGGTGTTAATGTGGATTTTCGACTCCTTCTGGCAGTTCTAGTGGCACGTTATGGATAAACAAGAACTTAAGTATGCTTTCAATTACTGCTTTTTTGTGTTTTGTTGGAGTTTTATTGACTAGATCTGATAGCTTGAGGAATGCTTTTTGTCTATCACTGAGAGACGCGGCATGTTCCTGGCCTTTTTCTTTCCATAAGTTTGCGAAATCTTCATGTTTGAATCGTTCAAATTGTTTTGCGTAGCTTGCTGCAAGTTCTTGTTGTTTAGTTGTTCTTCCGTGTTCCATAAAACCATAGAGGCTTTCTTGGTACGCTTTGGAGGAGTCTATTTCGAGTATTGCGTGTAATTGCCGTAAGATTTCTGTTGAATGATTTTCGGGAATTATTTTTCGTATTTCTTTCAGATGAGTCATTGATTTGTCTATTTTTCCTTGAAGAATGCGAGGGGTGTCAATTTGTGCATCCATTTTGTTCAAAACATGGTGTTGGTGTTGGTAATTTTTTCTTCCTAATTCTTCGGTTTTTTTCAGAGATGTTTTGAAACGCTCGGGAGAAGAATTTTTTGCTAGTTTGTAAATGGGAAATTGTTGTGCCATTGCTAGTTTAACCAGATCTAAATGAAAGCTTCTGGCAACGTGTAATCTGGAGCGGGCTTCTGGCTTGAATTTTGGCATGACTATATTTATGCAATTTTTCTATAAAAACACTAGTGCTGAATTCCACACAATCACGCCGTCCTGCTCTAAGACGTGGGTTAAGTGCAGGGGAAGCAACTTCAGCTCAGAGCTGAGTGCTTACACCAACGTTTTATTGAACACTTCCGGTAATCATAGTACTCTAAGTACTATATTAAGCTTGCCCCGCTGAAATTGGCATACAAATCTTATTTTCGAAAAGTCTGATGCTTCAAACAAATCTCAAATAGAAAAGCATTTAAACAGTAACATATAAAACAATATTAGAATAACATATGGATATGGTTATATGCAATTTACTGCAGATGTACGGAAACAGGGGCCAAAAAGCCGTGTAGTTACAATACCCAATGAAATTGCTCTTTCGTTGGGCCTTAAAGAAGGAGATAGTGTACTTGTGAACATAATGAAAATCCAAAAGGAAGATAGAGAGGATATCGAAAAAAATGCTTTGCTCAGACGTCAGTATGGCGAACCCACAAGAGGAAAACTTCTTTATGAGAATGGCGTTATAGCAAGTCTTGAGAATGTCTATTACCACCAAAGCTATACCCAAGTGGGTTTTCTGAGAGAGGGTGAAAGTTTCAAAAATCTCCCCAGGTATAAAACGATATCGGGCGTCATTGGCGCAATCATTTTTCAAAAAGCTGGACTAGCAAGAATCGTTAAGGGGAGAACGGATTTTTCTTGGATCCAGACAATAATCTCTGATGATTGTACAATAAAGCTAGAAGTAGGGGACAAGGAACTAACCATTGATAATCCATGGATAGAATTACCCAAGACTTTTGACTTGAACCAAAACAATGCTGCAAAGTATGTTCACTTTTCTTGGAGAAATCAAAAGCCGATACAAAAAAAAAGGAGTGAGTTAAATGGAAGACAAACAATTCAAAGAGCTTATGAGAAAACTTGAACAGATCCTACGTGTAAATGCACTTAATGTGGGAAAAGACAGGACAAAGACAGAACGCATATTAATGCTAGACAAAGTTGGTTTTACACCGAAAGAAATTTCCGAAATCATTGGAACTACATCCAATACGGTAAGTGTGACGCTTTCACAAACGAAGAAAAGGAGGCTAAAAAAATGACAAATGGAATGGAAGAGATATCAAAAAAACTTGATGTTATCTCTAAATTACTTGCGGTTAACGTAGCCAATTGTGAAACGCAAGAAGAGAATATACTGCTTCTACGGAGAGCAGGACTAAAAAACCAAGATATCGTCGAGGTACTAGGGACAAAAATTACAGTAGTTAACGCAACGACCGAAAAAACTGTGAAGAGTAGAAAAAACCGAAGAAAAAAGGTGAAAAAATGAGCCAAGAGCAGCAAAAAGAAAAACAAGCGTTAGAGGATATAAAGAAACTTTTAATGCTGCTATGTGCTAAGAACGGTGCAACCACAGGCGAAATTGGCGCTGCATTAGGAGTTTCAAAAGGGCGGGTGAGTCAACTTATCGCTGTAAAAACCAAAAAGAGTAAGATCAAGGGGGCTAAGTAGTGGATTTGCAAGAGATGATAACAAGAGGCAGGTTCATTTTCACTAATGCACCTGGTAGGATAGCTATCTTCAAACTAGTCAATGGACGGCTAGATACAAAAGAAATTGCAAATAAGTTGCACAGGACACCTAGCAATGTTCTTCATGACATAAAAAAAATGGCCGACTTAGAGTTAATAGAACTGAAAAGAGATGCTAATGGAAATGTTATGAAAAAGAATGGGCGAAATGTCTATGAAAAGAGCCCGTTAGTTCAACATGTTCCTTTGTCCTACTTCCAAAATACAATAACTGCACAAAAATCGGTTAAAAAAGTGAAAATTTCAAAGAAATCAAAGAGTAGTTTCAAGAACCAGATTAGATTACCAAACGAAAATGAGATTCTCGATATTTGCAAGGATCTGGAAACTCAAGTGTATGAGTTTAAAACTGCAGGAACGGACATAAGGAAAATAACAAAGGAAATCGGAGCTTTTCTTAACACTTCACAAGGAGGGATCATATTTTATGGTGTGGAGGATGATGGGACTATAGTAGGAACAGACAAAAAAGTTTCAGAGTTAGACCAACCATTGCAGAATTCCGTAAGGAATACTATCTCACCCTCAGTTTCAATAAAAATCAAAAAGGAAACTCTTTTTGGAACGGATATTTTGTTAATACTAATAGACCCATGGGACAAAAGGACTGTCTACTACTATGAAAAACGCGCACTTATAAGACATGGAACGAACGTATTCACAGCAACACCTGAAGAAATAAAGAAATTGCATAAAGGAATACCTATTGCTTAGGCTATGATACAATTAGGGTCGTTTCACTGAAGCACAATCCGAAGTGTGTCGAAATTAAGTGTTTATGCTAGAAAGGGCTTTTTTAAACTTATTCTTAAAATTTTTAACTTCTTTAGGATTATCACGTTTCCATTTGTTAAGAAGAGTTGAGAGACGATGCGACTGGTTGTCACATTTTTTTTCAAACCATGTTTTATAATTAATATGTGAGTTTAGGTACTGATTGAAACATACTTGTTTGCTGAAAAGATTATCGTTATCCCAATAATCATCAAGTTCATCAAGAGAAAATAGAAACTTGTAAAAAACTTTCTCAGGAGATGTGTTTCCAGGTAAAAAAAGGGTTCGAGGTAGATTTTCATTAGTTTTAGTTCTTTGGTCACCATCAAGAACAAATATCATCTTTTTAAAAGCAGGATGATTTTTCTGTGCCAATTCCTTCAATATATTCGCTCCAATTGGAACTTTTTTGATTGCAAGATTTTTTTTCATCTTTGTTCCATTTAATAAGTTTTTACACCAACGCTCAGTCATTATATCTTCACATAAAACATTAATTTTCTCA
>JAIOSL010000053.1 GCA_021107635.1 archaeon
AGAGAAAAAAAGGGTTCCCGGGAAGGAGTTTCTCTTGGATGCCATCTTAGATCCCGTTGTACTGAAGAGTTCCCTCCTGAACTAAAAGGCAAGGAAGCACTTACATTCTGTGGAATTTATCAAAAAACCAATGAAGGAACTTTTGAACACTTCTATAGTAGTTTTGCTAAAGAAGGAGGAACACACTATGGAAACCCTGGAGGTTTCATGGACTTAGAACATGGAGAATACTATCTATTTTGTGGGATCTACGATTGTCAGCAGATAAAAGAGGTTCTGGAAGAAGAGTGTACTGAAGAGAAAACAAAAAACGTATTCCTTAACGTTGTTCCTCTCGCTTTCGGCAGAGAAGAATTCACTGTAACTGAATAGATAGTGGGCCGTAAGCCGAACAAAATGTTTGGGATAGTGCCATCTTCAAGCGGGTTTCAAGCACAAGAACCGACCAAAAAACCGATTGAAAATTTTAGTGGTCAGCTAGTATAAAACATTTTTGTTGCTTTTTCCCTATTTTTTTAGAATGTGTTATTTATAGTGGAAACTGACATTCTTGGTAGTCGTACTCTTTGTTTTGCTAGTCATAGTAATCGTTTTAGGCTAAAACTGATGTCAATTAAGCAAGTCTCACATACGATTTAGCCCATAGTAGTAAGGGTTACAAGAAAATAGCGTCTTGGAAAGCCCATGAAAAAAGACGTTCAAGCGGATTTTTTGTCTGGTGGTAGGTCTTCTGGTGGGGGTGCCCTGTCAAACATGAAGTCATCATAATCCAGTTCGGTTGCCTCTTTCATTAGAATGCCTATCATCTCTTCCGGTAATACTATGTAACCTGGTCCTTGTGCTGCTTTTCTAATAGCTTCCCTCACCTCTCTGCGAAACTTATGTACTGCTTCCATGTGTTTGTTTAGACCATGATGGGGATTGCATTCATTCTGTTCATCATTCATTTTTTACTCCGCCTATCTCGTTTGTTGTTATAATTAGACACATCGAAAAATAAAAGCTTTGGCGCGGATTTTGGTTTGTTTTCAAAAAATTAGTCCATCGCGTGTAGCGAGTCGAGTTTAATATATGCTAAAACACCCCGTATGTTTTGGTTGGTTCTTTGAAAGATTATTAACAATCATGGTTTTTGTCTGTTCCATTGTAAAAGTATATAAAGGAAGAACAACGAAAATGGATAACGGAAATTAAAATGAAAACATGGAAAAAAGATGCGGAAACGCAATTGACTAATTTTTTTGGGGCATGTGTATGGTGTCATTATGGTCTCCAATGGAAAACAAGGGATGGAAGACGTAATGTCCAGCTAGTTTTCTTCGAAGAACGCAATGAATTGTACTTGATTGATAAAAATAAGGATGAATTTTGTTTCGTGGGAAAGGGTTCTGAGTCAAATCGTCTTCTTGAAGGCTGGGATACAGCTATGTCTGAAATGAATGTAGAGAATTTCTTAGAAGCAAATGGGTTCCTTTAGTTTTGAACATTAGGCTATGGTATATGTATTAGCTGTTTTATCCATTACCAAAGCAGGCTTTTCAGAAAACCCTGAGCGCAGGAACTTCTTTTTGAATAGGAAAAGTACGTAATCTCCTCGTTTGACGTAGCGAAAGTTGCCATACGACTCGAAAAACAATACTCGTTCTTCGGATTTGATTCTGAGTCTGACTGTATATGATGGGAGGCCATATTGTACAATCCCAGTTCCACAACCACTCCATTTGGTTATTCTTCCTGCTAGCACTTCGTATTCCTTTGAGCATTTAGGACATTTCGCGATAAATTCGCCTGTAGGTTGGTCTCTGTCATGTTCCTCGACATATTGGTTTTCGCAATAGGGACATACTATAGAAACACCGCTAACTGTCCTTAGTACACTTGGTTTATGTGTCCCTGTTTTGTGTTCTACTAAAACGGATTTTTCGTTTTTGATTCTTTCTTGGGCTTCTTCCTTGTATTCTCTGTTAATCCGTTTCCTTTGTTGGACAATTCTCTCTCGGGCTTTTTTTAGTGCTTCTCTACCTTCTTCAATCTCCTGTTTTTTGTTTTCTTCAGTGAATTCTTCTTTGCTCCACTTAGCGTACGTTTCTACAAATTCTGAAATGTCTACCCTATCTACTTCTTTTAGGAAGTCCTTAAACACTTCATCGACTTCTTTGTAATTTTCTTCCCATTCTTTGGAAGTAGGCTTCTCACGGCGTGTGAGATATCTTTCATCTAGTTCTTTCTTTTTTCTGGCCACTTCGTCCATACGGTTTTGATATTCAGTGTTGTCGAAGAGTATAGGCTTGTCTGTAGAATCATCTTTAGATTTGATTTTGTTTCCACACATAGAGCAGAATATGTCTCCCTTCTTCAAAATCTTGCCACATTTTGAGCAGTGGTTTGCCATGGTATAATCCTAATATTTTTGCATTCTCTTGTTTAAAACATTAGCCCATTTCATGCGTAAATAAATGTTGAAAGTTTGACACATGATTTATGCTGCCAGCCAAAAAGAATGTCGGGGATAGTGGGCCGTAGTCTGCCTTCTGTTTTATGTGGCATTTGACTTAGCGGCGCTTTGGCCTTGCACGGTTAGGCCCGCAAGCACGTTTCACTCCTTGAACACCAGCTCGGTTGACTTCATCGCTTCTTTTTCCGGCGAACCGGGAAAAGCGGTGAACATGGATATCGTTTCTGCTCCTGCGTAAGGATTCACACCCCATATGACCTACTAAACGCCCGTGGGCAGAACTTCCTCAGTTCGAACCTCCGAAGAGGGAACCGTTAGCCACTCACCCACTATCACCGTTAATTAGCAAAAAAGGGGTTTTTAAGCTTTTTGCATTAAATGATGTTCAAAAAGAAGAGCATTACCATGAAATTAGCAGTAAAATGCACTGTCAAAGAAGGCACAAGATTCTTTTTACTGGTAATAAACATGCCACCCATCAACAAACCAAACAAGAATGGCGTAATCGGTTCAGTATGAGCAAGTGCAAAAACAGCTGCTCCAAGCACCACAAGCAAAACCAAACTAACACGATCTGTTATCGTAGGCACTGCATACTCTCCTAAAGTCCAACCACTCCTAATGTTTAGTAACGCAGGAATAATCCATCCCCTATAAATAATTTCTTCGCCAACCACAAAAATGAACAATGAAAAAAGAAAAATCTGAGGAAGAGAATAAGTACTCAAACCATACTGTACAATCAAATCCTTTAACGCAAAAGCCATTCCAATTGAAGCTATAGCAGGAAAAACCACATTTTGGATGGGCTTCTCGAATGAAAAACGAAAGTTGAAAAGCCAGCGATGAATAAAATCCCTGTTTTCAGGAGAAACGCGTTCAGAACGCATTAAAAAGAAAGATAACGGATAAAATAAGAGAAACATAATCCATACAAGGCCTAAAGCCAAGAGTTCCATACTAAATAATACTCAATACTCTTTAAAAATGCTTTTGCTGACAGAACAGAAAAAAACAAGCTCATTTTCATGCCATAAGTCAAAATAAACCCCAGGTTTACTTTACATTTATGCCATCTTAGAATAGTAAAATCAAAGAGTTGTAGAAAAAACAAGCGTATTTCCACGTTTTGTTCGCTTATGTTCCTCTTCATAAAATCTTATCAAGTCAGTCAACCCTCTTGCTGTTCTTGCACGCCATTCATCAATATTCATTCCCTCGCGTTCAATTCCAAGCTCGCGCTCCCAAGACACAACCTGTTCAAAAAAATCTTCAATAGTTTCCATAACCACTAAAAAGTTTTTGCACAGACTAGTATAAAAGCTTTTTGCACGAAATCTGAAAATATCCTTTTATACTGGTATCGTCTATTTTCTATCTGAGGGGGTTTGCCTGAATTTTCGTCGTGGATTAATGGTGTTTTTAGTTCTGGTTGTCCTTGTCACTGGAATGTACCTCGTTGGATCTGTTACTCGAAATATCACGGATGAAACGGATAACAAAGACTCTTTTGTTAGAAATAGCAAGGGCAATTACTGGGAACCATTAGGCAGTAACATCTTTGCTGCCATTAATGACCTTGACTCTGGAGGAATCGTTTGGCTTCCAGGTAGCACTACCATCACAGTAACTGATACCATCACTCTCCCAGAAAATGTTGTCTTGGATATGCAAGGAACCACGATAAAACCTAACAACGATTTTGATGTGATTGAGCTGATGGCAGGTTCTCAAGTAAAGAACGGAGTCATAGACGTTTCTTCTGTGAGTGGTTTCAGCAGCGCGGCAATCACAGTGGATTCATCTATGGATGTCACAAGTAACGACCACATTCCAAGAGTGCACAATGTCGAGCTAGTGTCTTCAGGAAGAAATGGTTATGGAATTTACTTGCATGCCACTGGCTCTTCTAGCAGGACGATTACAAGCGAGTTTTATGACATTAACATCAAGGATTTTGAGTATGGTATTTATTTGCACAACGAAAACTTAAACGCAGAGATTAAGTCTAACACGTTCTCTAACATCGTTGGTTATGGAAACGAATATTTTGTGAGAGTACGAGAGGATGGAGGAGAAACAGACGGCAACTACTTCCAGAACATACGATGCTTCTGCAGCTCTGGCTCTAACAAGATAGTTTGGAATAATGGAAAAGGCAATTCTTTTGATACCGTGATGGCATATGACTGCAGTGGAACTTTCTATGACTTCGATGACCTGGGCTATGGACATGATGGAGCTCATCAGTGTTTTCTCTCTTATTGTGGAGGAGGAAACGTAGACTCGGCTCCATGGAATGCCAACTCTAATGCCTACATGATATTTAACATGAAAGAGAGTTCCATGACTTTGGGTTGGGTAAACGAGGAAGGCTAACATGAACAAAAAAGAGATAATTGCGAGTGTATTCCTGTTTGTATTAGTAGTTTACTTGATAGGATCAATCACACGAGTTATCAGTGCATCCAATGATAACATGGATACGTTCATTTGCAATAGCCTGGGCAACTGCTGTGATCCAGAAGGAGCAAACATACAAGCAGCGATAGACGATCTGAACGTCAGTGCTCCGCCACACGCTGGCTATGGAGGCGCGCATGGGACTGTTTGGCTTCCTGCAAACACTGTTTTGTCTATACCGGACACATTAATCATAGAAAACCATGTTACATTAGATATGCAAGGAGCTACAATCATCCCTCAAGGAAACTTTGATGTTGTTGAACTTAGGATAGGTTCACAGTTAAAGGATGGCACCATTGACGTTTCACCAGTAACAACTTTTAACCGCGCTGCAATCACCCTGAGGGAAACAGATTATATGTTCCTTAGCAAGCATACTCCTCGCATCTTTAACATGCATTTAGTCTCAGAAAATTTGAGAGGCAAAGGAATTTACCTCCACACTGAAGGCACAACCGCATACCAAACAATCATAGCTCATTTCCATAACATAAAAACAAGAGAATTTGAGTATGGAGTTCTAATAAACCACACTAGTACTGCAGATGCCACTTATCTTAACGCAAACATGTTTTCTAATATTGAAGGTCATGGAGACAAATATTTCATAACATTGTACGAATCTAATCCAGAAGTAGCAGGACATTACTTCCAAATCGTTCAATGTTACTGTTCTAGCGATACTGAGTATATAGTTTGGGCTAATGGTCAAGGAAACACGTTCGATACTTTTGTTGCCTATGATTGGGATAATAATGGCGGCACACGCGCATCTTATAATTTTTCTTCGGAAGAAATAACATCAGGAACACCTACATACCACTTTTTTGGTAGTGACCAGTGCTACTTGTCTATCCGGGGAGGAGAAGAAGACATAGATTTTGCTCCATGGGCTCTCTACGACTCGGGTAATGACAGATACAGGAACAGATTCACTCTACTTGAACTTAAAAATAGTAATTTGACACTAGGACAAATCAAAGGAACTGACTAACATGAAAAAGATAACATTGATTGCATCAGTTATTGCCTTGGTTCTTCTAGTATACTTGATTGGCTCTGTCACCCGGTCCATTTCTTCAATTCATGACAATAAGCTCACTTTTATTCGAAATAGCAAAGGAAATTACTGGGAAGCCAATAGCACAAACATTCAGCTTGCTATTGACGACCTTGATTCTGGTGGCACGGTTTGGCTTCCAGGAGCAAGAATATTTGAAATTACACAAACCATAATTGTAAATGAAGGCATCATGCTTGATATGGGAGGAGCTTCTTTCAAACTCCCAGAAGAAACCAACATAAGAGTAGTAGAACTGAAGAACAAAGCAGGCATAAGAAATGGAGATATTGATGTGGCAGGGCACAGGACATGGCATGATAGTTATACAGCTTTCCTAGAACCAAATTCCTGCATCTTCTTGAACGCAAACAGCTACATTGAGTCAGCAACAATTGAAAACATGTACTTAGATTCAATAGGACTAGGCTACAACGAACCAGATTACTATGATGATTACCATTCAGGAAGAGGCTATGGCATACACTTTTATGCAGGAGACCAAGACACCCCCCAAAGAATTTCAGGGGTAACAGTAAGAGATGTTTACTTTAGATCGTTCAAGCACGCAATCTTCCTCCAAAATGAGCGAGGTAATTCTGGCAGTGAAGAAGCTCACATTGATGGCAACACTTTTGACTATCTTTTCTTCCATGCAAACGAAGTTGGAATAAACATGTCCAGAAATCCTGAAGACACTAGTAGACAGAAATCAAGCCTATCCGGAAACGTTTTTAACATGATGCAATTCCAATCCGGTTGGGGATCATGGTGGGGAGGCGAAGAAATAGCTCATCAATACATACTTATTAGTGGATACAACAACATTTTCACTAATGTTATGGGCTGGGATGCAGGCCACTTACGAGTATCGAACGGAGAGGCATGCATTGATGTTCCAGAAGAAGAATGTGTTGAAGTGATATTCACCGAAGATTCTAAAAATACGTTCATTAGTGGTAGGTGTGGAATTTCTGATTGGTACTGGGGCACGGGCAAATACATTGATGAAGGGACTAATAATACCCGCTTCTCTGTAAGCTCTGCAAGATTATACATAGAAAACGTAACAAAACATGGAACCTAAAGGTATAAAAGAAAAAGCTAACGCTAAGGGTTTTATACTTCTATTGGTTAGTAAAAATATGAAATTGTTAGATTGGGTTACTAAAAACTTGGGCATAACAAAGGAAGTAGTTCCTTGCGACCCAAAAATATTCTTAATAATCTCTTTTATTGGATTAGTGCTAATCGGATTCGTAGTAATGCTCTTAACTGAAGGCGACATCATCATAACAGTGCTTACAGTAACAGTGTTTGAACTAATAGTAAAAGTAATCCTGTTCATGAAACACGCTCAAAATCTTAAAAAGTAGAGCTAACGCTATTCCTAAAAAAAATCTTTAATTACAATTTTAGCTAACATTAGGTGCCTAGCTAAAGCTAGGCGCCTTAACCTTTCAAAAAAAAGGTGTAGCGTTGTGTTGCATTTAAGGTAGGTCTAATTGGTTTTTGTTGTTTGAAGAAGAAGGCATCGTATCCCGGTTTAGGGAGAAGAACAGGGACTACTGGGAGCTGACTGACAATGGGAGAGTTTTTGTTAAAAACTATCTAGATGGAAAGTAAGAGTTTCAACTCTTAGACTCTTTTTCAATTTTTAGCTTGAACAGACATCAAAACTGTCTTTACACCTGTTCTTGCAAGCAGTTCGGTCCGAGTCTAACCAATATCCTGCATCGTTACACTTTTCAATGCAGTTGTCATAGTTATCTCTGCATTTTTGCTTTCTTCCTGTTATTTCTCCGGTAACGCTGTCAAGACATCCTATAAACAAGGTCGAAACAATAACAAGCAAGACAAGAATAGCCAACATTTTCACGTAATCACCCCCAAATTTTTTATCCATTTCTCCTACCAGCATAAAAGCCAATGCCAACTTAAAAGCTTGACATGGTTTTTTGGTTATTTTTTGTGTGGTGTAGTGCTTTCGCTAGGTCACTAACACAAACAAAAAGAGTGTGTGGCGTTGTGTTTTATCTTTAAAGTAATCAAGCGATAAGTTTAAAAATATCAGGTGTGTTTTTAAAAAAAGTGATTGAAATGAACGTTTTTTCTATTGGAATGTTACTGATTTCAACTATATTTCTTGTAGGATGTATTGGCACAGAGCCCGAAATGGGACCAGACCATATTGAAGTGATGGTGTATAATGAACTTGGTGACCCAATTGCTGGAGTCGATGTTTATTTAGATTGTGAGTGGAAAGCAGGCATAAACAGTGGCGGTAGCAAGAGAAGTAGTATTACTGGTCCAAATGGAGTTGCTACGTTTTCTGGTCATGGAGGCGGGTTTTACATTGGAACGTGTAAAGCAACTGCTTCTGTTGGAGACATAATCAAAGAAGTTAATGTTGAAGTAAAAAAAGACATGCAACCAATAGAAATAACTCTTCCGATTAGCGAGAGCCCAAAAAGCTCTCTTACCGGTTATGTGACTTATGGAACTGATCCAGTCGAAGGAGCTAAGGTTTCAATTGTTATTTCTGAAGGCCCAATAGATGGCGTATTGATGAACAACCCTTTCATTTCTGAAGATGTTACTGACTCTGAAGGGTTCTATTCTTTTGAAGAATTAGGTCCGGGAACAGTATCTTTGTCTGTAATGCCACCAGAAGATAGTTCTTACGAGAGTAAGCGCATGACTTTTTCATTATCCGCTGCGATGGACTTAAGGAAGGATATAGACCTGTCCTGATAGCTAGTGCCTACTGAAGAAGATTTTAGGGTTTTTTCAGTGCTTGGCTAGGCTTTCAACAAAAGCTTATAAGCAGAAACTGTTTTTTGTATTGTCATGGGCATGTTTACTGTTAGTCCTTCAGAAAGAAACTTCACATTTGCAGCCTTTTTACTAATCTTGTTTATATGTCTTGTACTTGGTTTAATCATTTTTAGTTTTCCTAGAGGTTATGTGGATTCTAATCTGATTTCAAATCACAAGTCTCTTTGTGCTAGTAAAGGTATTCAACTGGTTGGCTATACTAATAGCTATCTTTCCGATTCTACTGGGGCTGCTCAGGAAATCGGTGCGAAGTATATGGGTAAAGATTATCCTCCTGGAACTTGTTTGGTTGATGAAGAATTACAAGATATTGAGACTAGCTGTACTCTAACTACAAAATCTGGTGAAGACAGTATCCGGTTTGAAGTTAATCGTGAACAGTGCAGTTTCATTCAAGTGGGTCCTCCGCTTGAAACTGAAGTACATCCTGATTCTCTTCTTGGCATTTTAGAAAGTCTTTCTCTCTACTTTTTCGTTTTTTTAATCGTAACTTCTGCTGGTATTCTAAGTTATATTCTTGTTCGTAAAAAATATCGCGATGATATGGCAAAAGGGAAAAAACAGTGGATGGGTTGGTATTTGTTGGTCGTAGGCGGTCTTTTTTATGCTTTAATACTTGGAATAGCTTTTTGTTTTATGCTTATTTTCTCTGTTTTACTTTTCGCTTACAGCTTTTTATTAAATCTTCTATAATGCTTTTGCTAGGTCACTAACACCAAAAAAGTGTGTGTGTTGTATTTAATGTGCGGAAAAGAGTTGGGGGTATGTACTGTTTGTAATATTCCAAATGTCTTCGTTCCAACCAGCATAGGTCATTTCATCTAGCATTTCTTGAGTGGTTTTTCCTATGCCTCCTTGGCTTGTTGTTTTTTCGCTTGTTTCAGTATTCCAGAAACAACTAAGTGTTGAGTCTGCCCAATCGTTCAGGTTTCTTCCGACAAAACCACCATTCGACCAAGCGTCACTAGTAGTGATGAGTCCGTAGGAATACGAGTTTGTGATTGATGAAGGTAAATTCATTTGTCCAACAAATCCTGCGATACGTTCTCCTGTTAAACAAGTCACATTAACATTAGACCAAGAGTTATCAATGGTTCCGTTTTCTTGAACATATCCAATGAATCCTCCTATTCTTTGATTGGTGGCAGTAGAATTGCTATTTATTGTGCCAGTGGAATATGATTTAGATACAGAACCAAAGAGATTTCCGGATATAGAACCTACATGTTCTCCTCCCACAACACTTACTTTAGCAAGCCCTAGGTTGGATACGTTTCCTGTTAGTTTGCTGAATAAACCAATATTATCACCGTTAGGACGATTGGTATACATGTTTGAAATGGTATGTTCCTTACCATTGAACGTGCCATTAAAATCACTGTATCTTGCACTTAGGTAATCATTTTCCCAGTATCCGATAGGATGCCAGCCTTCTCCTGTAGTAAAAATAGCTTTATTTGCGCTGTTCAGGTAAGAAGAATCATCATTAAAATTGAGGTCAGTGGTAAGAATATAGTGAGAAGTAAGACTGTAACGAACACTGTCTAAATGTTCGATTTTTGATATTCTGTACGGGTCGCTTTTTGTTCCACTCCCTCCATCAAATACCGGGTTCATGTATGCATCAGCAAGATATACTTTTCCCGATTTATGAACCAGGCTATAAGTAAGGTCGCGAGTATCCTCAGAAGAAACTACATATTTTCCAAGACTGAATATCATTCTTTTCATGAACAGATGTTCTCCATCGAACTTATAGACATATGAACCGAGGATGTACACTTCGTCATCACTTACTATAAATGGTATCTTTGAACTGTATTCGCCAGGTATTCTCTTCCAACCGTTGTCCCAATACACTACTGTAGGACCATCGTCTGTTGGTGAAAATCCAAGATACGGAACACCTGTTGGAGATACATCAAGATAAGGAGCTGTCGTAGTCCTATACCTAACCCAATCTAATCCAGGCCCATAATAATCTTTAACAAAAGAACCGATGACTTTTGTCTGATTTGATGTATTATACACGAGATAAAATTCGTCCATTTCAGCCATGGTTATGTGTGTTGATGAATGTGTTTCATCGACGTTATACCATGTGATACCATCTTTGGATTTTGCGTAATAAGCGTTGTGTCTTGTTTCTCTTGAACCGAGACCATAGTAATCTGCAGTGTCTCCTGACTCTAATTTTATGTACCATGCAGCATGAAAATATCCGTTTACGTATCGTACCATGGTAGGATAAGTGGAAATTGCATATTCTCCATTGCTTGGATCCACAAACTCTATTGGTTGACTCCATGTATTTCCGTAATCATCTGATTTTATGTAAGTATATTTTCCTTGATTAAGGCTTGTACCTCCATGGCATCGGGAACGGAAGAACAAGTATATTGATCCATTAGCAAAGACTGCCTTCGGATATGTGTACCCGTGAGTAGTAGGAATCACGGATGTTTTATTGATAAAGGAGCTTATGTCGTCTGGGTTTTGGCTGACAGCATACTCGATTACATCGCAATGGCAACCATAAAACACGTGTATGTATCCTCTATCATCAATGCACAAGGTTGGAGCACCGTGACTGTCTCCATGACCTAACCCAACGAGAATTTCATCAGAAACTTCTCCGGTTTTCATATCGTAATACCGTATAAATGAATCAATGTCTCCTGGAGGATATGTTGCATCTGGAAACCGGTCATTTCTCGCATAAACAATATACAAACTGTCGTCATATCTATAAATCTGTGGCGAGATTATTCCATATCCACTCCCATTAGAAATAAAAATTTCTTCTGTGTCCCTTAGCAAAAAACTGTCTGTATAACAATCACGAGTTAAAATCGGCCGATTGACAGTAGAGTTACAGTTATTGTTATCAATGCAAACACGCTCCTGGTTGCCATCGGAACAAACACTCCAATCTCCACAAACCCAGTCTTCACTGCATGAACAATCATCATCGTCAGCATATACGCAGTTGAATGGACAACAACCATCGTTGTTCGCGCAGCTCGTTATGTTCGTGTGGTAGCAATAGCCTTGGGTGCACTTATCAATAGTACAAGGTTGCTGGTCATCGCAATTCTCGTCGATTGAACACTCTAATAGTGGGCAGTCATTGTCTTGTCCTGTGCATCCAGTAGGACAACACATATCATTGTCTAAACAGCTTGTTATGAGAACATTAGAGCAATGTTTTGGTGTTCCTGCACAGACATCTTCTGTGCATGAGTTATTGTCGTGACAATCATTGCTTGTTTGGCATTGGTCTGCAGAAGAACAATCTGGTATTTGAGTGTGAGAACATGTTTTAAGCGTTTCAGAACAGATATCTTCTGTGCAATCATCGTCATCATCGCAGTCAACGTTTGTCGAACACTCGTTTCCTGTCAGACAATCATTATCTTGGTTCTTGCAGCTTGGCGTACAGCATCCATCATCATTAATACATTCTGTTATTGGACTGTTCACACAAAACGATTCAAAACAATAGTCTATAGTACAATTTTCTGAGTCACTGCAATCAGAATCACGAATGCATTCCAGGTTAGGCTCGCAGTCCCAGTCTTGTTCCGGAGTACAACCTTCAGAACAGATTTTGTCTCCTGAAACACAATGGTTATCACTGTTTAAACTGGAAAAAAAGAACCAGATTAAACCGATTATAGAGATTACAACAATTAAAATAACGAGACCAATCCAAACAGTGTAAGCTTTTTTCACAAGCATCGCTTACATTCCCTGGATTTAAAAACTTTAGCTTCACTCCCACAAAGCTTTACATCAAAAAAGCCTATGGCTAAAGCTAGGTCACTAACACCAAAAAAAGTTTGGCGTTGTGTTGCATTTAAGGTAGGTCTAGAGCAATATGCGCTTAGGTTTTTAGTGCTGGCAAGCTGAACGCGTCGTTGCCTTCGCGCTTACACTTCCAGTCTATCGAGCCCGTCTTATACGGGGACCTTCGCCTCCCACCGTAATCTCAGTTGCCCGAGACACGGAAGGAAAATGACTGATTCGTTTTCGGGGCGGCTTCGTGCTTAGATGCTTTCAGCTCTTATCCGCATGGAGCGTAGCTGCCCGGCAGTGCCTTGTCAGACAACCGGTACACCAGAGGCTCCGGTCCACCGTTCCTCTCGTACTTGGTGGGCCTTCCCGTCAATCAATCGCCACTCCCAGTAGATGCCACCAAACTGTCTCGCAACGTTCTGAACCCAGCTCACGTAAGCCTTTAATGGGTGAACAACCCCACCCTTGGCAGCTGCTGCACTGCCAGGATGGCTTGAGCCGACATCGATGTAGCAAACCGCGGGGTCGATAGGGGCTCTCGCCCGCGACAACTCAGTTACCCCCAGAGTAAGTTTTCTGTCAGAACAGGCTCCCACTAAAAGAGCACTGTTGTTCGCTAAGCCCAACTTTCGTTCCTGTCTTCCGTACTGTTAGGAAGGCAGTGAAGCCAGCATTTGACTTTAACTCTCCAAAGCGGATTTCTGACCCGCTTGAGCTGACCATTGGGCACCTTTGATATCTTTTCAAAGGTGTACCGTCCCAGTCCAACAGCCCACCTGGAAGTGTCCTCTAATGAGTAAAAAGCATGCTCTAGAAAAGGCAGTGTCCCATTGATGCATCCACACTCCCTAACGAGAGTGCTTCGATTGCTCCTGCCTACGCTTCATAATCATGAACATACTTTAGTCCCAGGATGCTGTAAACCTTCATGGGGTCTTCGCGTCCCACTGGGAGGCGATGGCGTATTCACCATCAGGTCGTTTCACCGGGTCCCTCTTCGGGACAGTGGAAATCTCGTTGCGCCCTTCATGCAAGCCGCCAATTAAGCGGCGAGGTATTACGCTACCTTAAGAGAGTCAGAGTTACTCCCGCCCTTCACTAGTGCTTTGGCCCGTTGGACCGGGCTTTGACATACTAGCAGTGGGCAGACGTCAGCCCCCGTAAAAATCGTTGCCAACTATCGGGGACCTAAGTTTTTGCTAAACAGTCGGATTTCCCTTGTCACTGCGACCTGCCATTCACCAAGAATTTCTCGGCGGCGGCAGGCACTCCTTATACCGAAGATACGGAGCTATTTTGCCGAATTCCCTGAAGAGGGTTCTCCCGTTACACCTAGGCCTTCTCAGCCAGGGCACCTGTGTCAGTTCTGGGTACGGACACACAAGATGCCATTTCCAAAGTTTCTTTTCATGGGACCACGGAATTAACCAAACTCATTGAGCCTTCACAACCTTATCGTGCTTCTCTCGTTGACGGATCTCCACACGACTATAGAAGCTAGACAGAACGACGATTCTGTATGATTTATCCGTAGCCGTCAAAACTCAGGCTTTCGTTACCGATGGTACTTGTGTGGCATAGGAATATTAACCTACTTCCCTTTCGAACATGTCCAGTTAGGAATGTTCTTAGGACCGGCTAACTCTCGGCTGATGAACGTTGCCGAGAAACCCTTGCCCTTTCGGTGGTTAGGATTCTCACCTAACTTCGCTGTTACTTCGAGCAGGATCTTCATTCCAGCTAGATCCACAAGACTTTACAGCCTTGCTTCCCATCTCGCCGGACGCCTCCTTACTAGAAACTCTTTATAAAAGAGTCCTCTTGGGTATCGGTAATTGGTTTAGTCCCGTCCATCTTAGAGGCCCTTAACCTAGATGGGTAATCTGTTACGAACTTTTTAAAGGATAGCTGCTTCTAAGCTTACCTTCCCATTGTTTTAGGCTAAAGACACTTTTTATCATTGACACTTAACCAATTTTTTGGGACCTTAACCCAAGGTTGGGTTGTTCCCCTTTCGGAAACGGAGCTTACCCCCGTCCCCCGACTCCAGCTTTCTACGAAGATATCCCGTTTGGAGTTTGACAAGAAAGGTGAGAATTTCTTCCCTTGGCTTTCTAATCAGTGCTCTACCGGAATATCCTTCTCCAGCCAGGTCATCCTGAGGGATGTCTCAGGAGGAATCTGCTATTGCCCAGTTAGATTGGACTTTCACCCCTAGACGCAAATCAGAGGAACGAGTTGAGCTCAGCACCCCTTCAGACCTCCATCAGCCTGTTGGCCGACTTCATCTTGTTCACGCCTAGATCACCGGGCTTCAGATCTTACAGCTATGATTTGAGCCGATTAAGACTCTGCCCCTCGTTACCTGCGGGCTGTCGGTTTCCCTACGGCTGCGCTTAGCGCTTAGCCTCACCATAACTATAAACTCCCTGCTTCATGCTTCGAGACGAACGATGCAACTCTGGTATTTCCTACTCGTACTAAGGGGCCACCCCCTGTTCCTTCGTAGGTCGTAGCCTTCCGAGCCGCATCTCATGTACCCATCTGACTTCAAGTGCTTTTCACACTCCGTCAAGAGTTCTTTTCAGCTTTCACTCACGTTACTAGTTCACTATCGGTTTCAGGTAATGTTTAAGGTTAGGAGTTAGTACTCCCATATTCACGCGCAAGATCAATGCACGCTACTCTGGAACAGTGCATAAAAACCTACTCCTTGCTGGTTACGGGGCTATCACCCTCTATGACGTTATGTTCCAATAAACTTTACCAGTCAAAAAATAGGCCTAAGCACGTCCGAACACCACATTCATTCTGGATTACTCCAAAATGTTCGGTTTGCCTTGTACCGTTTTCCATCGCCTGTACTAACGGCATCGCTTTTGCTTTCTCTTCCTGCGGGTACTAAGATGTTTCAATTCCCCGCGTATCCTCTCGGTAGAACCGAGTAATTCAGGAATCCCAGGTTCAAAGACTGTATGCGTCTCGCCTGGGCATATCGCAGCTTACCACGCCCTTCATCGGAACCTGAACCAAGCTATCCACCAAATGGGGTAACCGCGAAGCTCTAGACCTATAACCTCTGCAACACAACGTCATAACGACACCATGAATACCTGGCGCGCTCGTTGAATCATATCACGATCTTTCTCGAGATAATCATAAAATAATGGACCCACTGGGAATTTCGCCTTATGGCTTTGAACCCAGGACTTCTCGCATGCAAAGCGAGCGCTTTTGAAGCTCTGAGCATGGGATTTCCCGAGCTCAGTGCTCTTCCAGGCTGAACTATGGGCCCATTTACTTTTAAGTCCATGCATTCAAGTCTTCCAGTGAAGAGGGGTCCCCCGCTTCGGGGGACTAAAAAAGGAGGTGATCTAACCGCAGGTTCCCCTACGGTTACCTTGTTACGACTTAACCCTCCTCACAGAGCTCGGATTCGAATTAGCCCATAGGACTGAGCCTCGTCCAGGCCCCACTCGGATGGTTTGACGGGCGGTGTGTGCAAGGAGAAGGGACGTATTCACCGCGCGAATCCACATCACAGAAAAAGACGTATAACTTCTCTATCGGTTGGGTTTAAAAGAACATGATCAAAATCATTTTTTAAAATTTTAAGTTCGCTTGGTAGCAACTTGTTCGTCTGGATTATAGCTAAAGTGTGTGACTTTGGATATGCTTGCTTTAGTTTGATTGATTTGTAAGCTAGTTCTATAACTGACAATCGTTTAGCATATCGTGTATTGAGAGTTTTCACTTCAATGAAGGTCTTTGGTTTTGTTGCGGAGTTTATCACAAAATCGATAACAAACGTCTGATTTTGTGTTTTTATCTCTACTTGAGATTCGAAAGCAAGCAGGTGTTTGAGAAACAATTCTTTCAAATATTTCTCTTGCTTTGTTGGTGTTTTACTTTGTATGCTTTTCACAGCAGCTTTTGAACCACTCTTTAAACCCATTCGCCGTGCGTATTCTCCGTGGAACCGTCCACGTTTTGCTATTTGTGTTTCACGCTTTTTTAGTTCTATTTTTGAGACAAGTTTGACTTTTCGGATTTTTCTCGCGAAAAATTTTGCTTGTTTTGGCTTGAGTTTATAATTTCCCAATTCTAATTGAGAAATCAAAGCTTGTGAAGCACCTGTCATCTTTGCAAACGCTCTTTGGCTTAGCTTCATAGAAAGTCGATAACTTTTTAGAAGCTTAGGTTCTTTCAAAAGGTCTTCATCAAAGGAAATATAATCACCGTTGTTATATAAACGGTGATTAGATATAACCCTTCCGATAGAGAGGAAATTTTCTTTCTCACGTGATTTAATGACACGCGATTACTAGGGATTCCATTTTCATGAGGGTGAGTTCCAACCCTCAATCCAAACTAAGCGACGGTTTACGGGTTTGGCTTCTCCTTTCGGAGTCGCATCCTATTGTCCGTCGCATTGTAGGCCGCGTGTAGCCCAGGAAATTCAGGGCATACTGACCTACCGTCGCCCGCTCCTTCCTCCGACTTATCGCCGGCAGTCCCTCTAGAGTGCGCTTGCTCAAAAAACAAACTAGCAACTAGAAGCACGGGTCTCGCTCGTTGCCTGACTTAACAGGACACTTCACAGCACGAGCTGACGGTGGCCATGCACCACTTCTCAGCGTGTCAGGTAAGCCCTTCAGACTGACCATCATACTGCTGTCTTCCCTGGTGAGTTGTCCGGCGTTGTATCCAATTAAACCGCAGCCTCCACCCCTTGTTGTACTCCCCCGCCAATTCCTTTAAGTTTTAGTCTTGCGACCATACTTCCCAGGCGGTCGACTTAACAGTTTCCCTCCGGCGCTGCATAACCTCGTGAGTTATGCAACACCAAGTCGACATCATTTACGGCTAGGACTAACCGGGTATCTAATCCGGGTCGCTCCCCTAGCTTTCGTTCCTCACCGTCGGGTCCGTTCTAGTTAGACGCCTTCGCCACCGATGGTCCTCCCAGGATTATAGGATTTTACCCCTACCCCGAGAATACCTCTAACCTCTCCCGGCCCCAAGTCAGAAAGTTTCCTTGGCAATTCTAACAATTAAGTCGCTAGCTTTCACCAAGGACTTTCCTGACAGGCTACGAACGCTTTAAGCCCAATATTCGTGAACACTACTCGAGCTGCCCGTGTTACCGCGGCGGCTGGCACGGGTCTTACCCAGCCCTTATTCGTAAAGATTTTTACACTCTACAAAAGAATCCGTAAGGATTCACTTGGAGTCCCCTTATCACACTTTCGTGCATTGTAAAGGTTTCGCGCCTGCTGCACCCCGTAGGGCTATGGTCCTTGTCTCAGTACCATTCTCCGGGCTAGTGCTCTCACATCCCGTACGGATCTTCGGTTTGGTGAGCCGTTACCTCACCAACTGCCTAATCCGACGCAAGCCCATCCTGAGACGCCCGAAGGCTTTTGAGAATGAAACATTCCAGTATTCATTCTCTATGGGGTATTAGCCTCAGTTTCCCAAGATTATCCCCCAACTCAGGGTAGGTTACTTACGTGTTACTGAGCCGTTCGCCGAGCGCCGAAGCACTCTGACTTGCATGGCTTAGTCGAACTCCAAAAGCAGTATTCTCCAGCAGGATCAACTGGAATTGTCTTAGGCGGGTTGTGCACTAAGAAATTATCCCTTCACTGGAAAATTCCTCTGCATGGACTTACATCGGACCTGAATGAACGCAAAAACGTACAGTGCTCAGGTCTTCATTTTTGAATGGTTGAAAATTGTTGATGGATGAGTATAATGTTTGTGATATCAAATCATCGAACTCCGCTCATAACGCCAATTTCAAGCGAGTTCATCAAAGAAACCGACGACACAGTCCTCGGCTCAATACTTTTGACGAATCTCCTTTATAAACCTGCTGGTTGGGTTTTATTGGCTTGCATGTAGGCAAGAGAGTATATTTTTCTGGTAGGTAGATTTATATATCATATAGTGTGCAAATATGATTATAAGGTAAGTGAAATTGCCGAGATTATAAAGAGGTGAATGCATGGGTTACGGAGATAGGAACTTTAGAGGAGGTCAAGGAGGCCAAGGAGGCCGCGGAAGATTTGACGGTCCTCGTGAGATGCACAAGGCTACTTGCGCTGATTGCGGTAAAGAATGTGAAGTTCCATTTAAGCCTTCTGGCGAGAGGCCTGTTTATTGCAGGGACTGTTATCAGAAACATAAGCCAAAGAAAAACCGATTTTAAAATTTAACCTGTGCACTTCAGTAGGAAGTGCTCTTTTTTTATTTTTTTTACTATTCGTGAATAGTGAGCAATAAGTATTTTCATGATTACCCGTCTAGTAGCCCATAATGTATAATATTCGCTTAGGCTAAGATAGGGATATGGAAAAGCCTAACAGGACAGTAGTGACTTTCACTTATGGCTTGATAATTTCTCTTGTGGAAATTTTATTGTTTTTTGTGTTGGTAAGAGAATAGGAAAAACTTTTTAAGACCGAAGCTCTTAGTAATAGTAAGGGTGAGTGATATGACAAACGATGATCAAAAAAAACCGTGGAGAAGAAGAAATCCTTTCTTTGATTTGTTTTCAGAATTTGATCGAATGGATAACATGATGGATGACATGATGAAAAGAGCATTCAATGATATGGACAAATTGCCTGAAGGTAAGCCCATGGTTTATGGATTTTCAATGAAAGTAGGTCCTAATGGCCAACCACAAATCAGAGAATTTGGTAATGTTGAACCGGATAACAAAAAATTGAACGTTAAAGATGCTCGTGAACCTTTGGTAGATGTGATTGAACATGAAAAAGAAATTGATGTTCTCGCTGAACTGCCAGGTGTTGAAAAAGATGATATTGATGTAAGAGCTAATGAAGACCACTTGATAGTAGAGGTTCCTGATGAATTTTATAAAGAAGTTGTATTACCTTGCGATGTGGATGAAAAAAGCGTCAAAGCAAGATACAAGAATGGAGTTTTAACTATCACTCTCAAAAAGAAAAAACCAAGCAAACCAAAAAAACCCGTAACGGTTGAGTGAAATTATGAGCTATTCCCGAAACTTAATGGGAAGAGTAATGACAGATCGCATGACAAAAAAAGGAAGTAAAGATCCAAAGCAACCTAAACAAAAAAATCATTTTCCGATTACGTTGGCATTGCTTTTAGCTTTGCTGCTTTATGTTATGTCAAGAGATCCTTTGTTGTCTATTGCAATTCCATTAGGCATATGGATTATTGTTAAAGTTAGAGGATAGGCCATAAACCCGCATAGAAACCAACACTAAAAAAGACTACTACAGCCCAAAACAAGCCAAGTCCTTTAATGCTTGCGAACAAAGACATGATTGCACTAATCACTGCCAAAGGCACAAAAAGAGGAACTAAAGTAAGAATGCTGAACAACCATTGGAACCGCCCATGTTGCAGAGTCAAACCTTCCTCATAAAAATCAAAGAGAGTTCTAATCGCGCTTTTTGCGTCTGTGTCACTGGGAAAACACATTCCTACTAAAGAAATGCCTAACCAGTAAAACATTCCGATTTTAAGATATTCTGATTCTGAGGGAATTAGTAGGTTAAGCATGCCTTGATGGCCAATCCAAAGCAGGATTGCGCCTATTGCTGAACCGAGAACGAAAGGAGCGAATGCAATGAAAAAGTTTTTCCAGGGTGTCGTGCGCTGATGAGTAACGCTAGTGAATTTGACTTGACCTACTTTAACGCCTAATACTATGCAGGTGATGAAGTGTGAGAATTCATGAAATAGGATTCCTGGAAATAATGCAATGTCAACTAGGTTCATTAATTCTCTTTCTGCACTCTAGAATAAAAACATATTTTCAGAAAACTTTTTATAGTCTTGAATAGTAGTGAAAGTTATGCTAAATCCTAAAGCTTTGGCATTGGCAATAGGACTTCCTTGTGGACTCTACATGTTCCTGCTTGGAATACTAGCAATGAATGGATGGAGCTTAGACATAGTAACCATGATTGGCACACTCTACTTTGGTTATGATGCAAGTCCTGCAGGAGCATTAGTTGGCTTTGTTTGGGGTTTTGTGGACGGAGCAATCGCAGGAGCGATTATAGCTGCTGTCTACAACAAAGTAGAACGCAAG
>JAIOSL010000056.1 GCA_021107635.1 archaeon
ACTAGAAGCAATAGTAAGACTCTCAGAAGCATCCGCAAGAGGAAGACTCAGCAATTATGTAGAAATTGAAGACGTAGAACGAGCTCTTCGGCTCCACCAATTCGTCATGAGAGAAATTATGATGGACAAAGAGACTGGCAGACTAGACGCAGACATAATCATGATAGGCAAAAGCAAATCAAAAATGGACCGCGCGAGAGCAGTACTCCACATAGTCAGAAGACTCTGCGATGAGAACGACGTGGTAACACATGAAATGGTATTAGACGAAGCAAAAGAAAGCGGAATTAACACAATGGACATAGACGAAATGATTTCAATGCTCAAAAAGAACGGTGACTTATACAGTCCTAGACACGGACAATACAAATTACCTGAAAGATAACTTTTTATAAGCTATTTGTCTTATTCTTCCCTTATGCCTAAACCAGAAAAACCAGATTACTCGTTCATACTGCCCTTATTTTTGACATTCATTCTAATACAAGCAGCAGGAATGTACATAGGAAACAAACAAATACAAGCAATGCAAGAGATAGGAGAAGAACCAATAGAAGGAGCAGAAATGGGAGCGTTCCTGTTCCTAGAAATCCTGGTAGTAACTGGAATAATTCTAGTAATAATAAAATACATTCGAAAATATTTGAAAGCAATAATCATGATACCCATGGCAGTATGGACCATGTTCTTCTTCTGGTATATGTTTGATGGAATAATACCCGATCCACATGGACTAATACTCGCTGGACTAATCTCTCTGGCAATAATAACCTTAGCAGTAATCAAAAAAGACATGCTATCCAGAAACATATTAATAACTACGGGAATCTGTTGGGCAGGAGCAATACTGGGAAGCATGCTAGGATTTTACCCAATATTGCTATTTGAAATATTACTGACAATTTATGACTACATTGCAGTGTTCAAAACCAAACACATGGTAACAATGGCCAAAGAAATAGTCACACAACAAATACCCGCAACAATGGTAATACCAACAAAAAATCACGTTTACTATTTAGGTGGAGGAGACCTTGTCATGCCATTACTAATAAACGTTTCAGTGCTCAGAGACTTTGGTCTCACCGCTTCTTTATTTACTCTTATAGGAGCATGCATTGGCATGGTAGGCATTTTTGTATACATGGCAGGAAAAGAAAAAAATCCATTGCCCGCACTACCACCAATAGTAGTAAGCTCACTATTTGCATTAATGATATACTTGATTTTGTTAAACATTGGCATACTCTGAGGTAAAAACAATGTACGAAAGAGCAACCGCATTGAAAATACCCATAAAAACACTCTTAGAAGGAGAATACCATCAAAGCCAAAGCGAATACCAACCCAACCACATAATCATAAACAACCAAAAAATAAGCAGAATCAACATAATTGCCAGAATAAACAAAGAAGACCTAACCATAGATGATGGAACAGGAAAAATAAAAATTTCCTTTTTTGGAGAAACTCCTGAAATAAAAGACAACGAAACAGTAAGAGTAATAGGAAAAATTCGAGAACAAGAAGGAAAACGATATCTTTCAATAGAATCAATAGTAAACGTGAACGAAAAAGAACTAGAGTTGAGGCAATTAGAACTAAAACCGAGCAAACCCTTAAAAAAAGAAGAAGTCAAAACAGAAGAACTGGAAATAGAAGAATTGGAGATATGACAATGGAATACGAAAACATGTTAGACCAAGCATACAAAGAACTCCCAGAGAAAACAAAAGAAAAATCACGCTTCAAAATGCCTACATTTGAATCATTCATTCAAGGCAAAGAAACAATAGTCAAAAACTTTACTTCAGTAGCAAACACGCTCCGCAGAGAACCAGAACAACTACTCAAATACCTATCAAGAGAACTAGCATCAGTAGGCACAGTTGACAATGGAAGACTCACACTAAAAGGAAGATTCAGAGAAGAACAACTCAACAAACGATTAAACGACTACGCTCGCACTTACGTACTATGCGATGAATGCAAAAAACCAGATACTCAACTAGTACACCAAGACAAAATACTCTTTTTGCGCTGCGAAGCATGCGGAGCAAAAAAACCGATACCAGTGATAAAATGATAGCACGCATGTACGACGAACAACACGAAAAACTTTTAGCAGCATGTGACAAAGAATTGCTTGGCAAAACACTGCAAAGCAACAACCTCTACCTTGAAATAAGCGAAGAGTTCTATGGAAACAAAACAGTTACACATGAAGAATTGAACACACTAATGGACTCCTGTACAATAGCAAACCTTGTAGGGGAAAAAGTAATAAGCCTTGCAATAGAAAAAAAGTTTGTTAAAAAAGAAAACACAATTGATATTCAAGGTATACCACACGCCCAATTTGCAAGAATGCCCAAAAAAGTGATATAATGCCAGGAAGATACAACGCGCGAAAAAAGAAGAAAAAAATAAACGATGAAGCACAAGAACGAATGGCACGCGTACGCCTACCTCGAAGCAATCAGTTAATCGGACTAGTAGACCAGCTACTAGGTGCAAAACGCATGTACGTAGACTGCACCGACGGCAAAAGAAGACTCTGCAGAGTACCAGGCAGAGCAAGAAGAAGAGTCTGGGTACGTGAAGGTGATTTCGTGCTTGTCGAACCGTGGAGCATCCAAGGTGACGAAAAAGGCGATGTAGTATACAAATACAAATACTTCCAAGTAGACACCCTCAGACGCAAAGGCCTACTCAAAGAAATCGAATAACTGTGTTCTAAGTGAAAGTTGCTATCTTATTCAGCGGAGGCAAAGACTCCTGTTATGCTATGCACTTAGCCATGCAACAGCATGAACCCGCTTGCCTTGTTACGATAGTACCAGAAAAACCAGACTCATACATGTTCCACTATCCTAACATTCACTTAGTCGACGCACAAGCCGCGCTGATAGGCCTGCCACTAATCAAAAAAACCACCAAAGCAGAAAAAGAAAAAGAACTCGAAGACCTTAAAAAAGCATTACAAGAAGCCAAACAAAAATATAAAATAAAAGGTGTTGTTTCTGGAGCAATCGCAAGCAACTACCAAAAAACACGCGTGGACAAAATATGCGAAGAGCTTGGCCTAGAGTCCATCGCACCCCTCTGGGGGAAAAACCAAGAACAATTGATTAAAGAAGAAGCAAAAATCCTAGAGA
>JAIOSL010000009.1 GCA_021107635.1 archaeon
GTAGTTTTGTTGTTTGGGGTAGTTTGTTGACTAATGTGCCTGTGGTTGATTCTACTAATAATACTAATTTCACTACTGGAATACTTTGGGATTCTGGTGATGGCGGCGCTGAGTATAATGGTTCTCAGGATTTGGTGTTTGTTACTGAGATTAATGCAAATGCTACTGGTGCATATGGTACCTATGATTATGAATTAAGGTTGCCTTCTGGGTTGAAGAAGTTGGTTTCAGGTAGTGATTTAGTAGAACTATACGTAGAACTAATCTAATTTACCCAAAAAGTGTACGATAAACTCTCATTTTCGTACGATAATATATTAATTTTTAAATTTTAATGCTTTTTTGAGCTATATCTTCTAACACTCTATTCACGGGTATCTTGCAGACTTTTTTATGTGCAACCTTTATAAATAAATGGGGTGTTATCTAATCTTAGTTTATCTGTTCGGACTTTTCCAGACGGGTCCAAGCAAATCAACGAGGCGATTAGGATAAAGACAATTAGTAGTGTATACTCCAGCTTCAGTAAGGATGAAGTAGGTCAGACACGTTTTTTAACTCTATTCATATCTCTACTTGTTCTGTTTGGCTTGGCCTTAGCTTATAATGCCACTATTGACAAAATCGTGGAAAGAGAGCTTTCACACGAAGACATGCCTCAAACTGTTGAAGGTTCTTCTGAAACAAGTCCAGAAGAAATAAATGAACTAGAACTTTCTCCACCAGAAGATGATTCAAACATAGAAAAACGAGAAGAAACAGGCAGGAAGCCTGAATCATCCGAACCATTAATCCCATCAAATGACACTAAAGAAGAACCAGAACGTCTTCCTTTAAATGATACTCAAGAAAAACCAGTTCCTCCAGTAAATTCAACTAACCGAGAGCCAGAACACGCTAACATCCCTCCAATAGTCAATTTAACTGATTTTTCTAATAACACCGACTTAAACCAATCTAATGCAAATCACACAATTCCTGAAGTAAATGAAACCATTGTTCCTGTAAATGGTACTAATGTTTCCGTGAATGGCACTAATGTTTCTATAAATGATACTCAGGATGTTCATATTCCCAAACCTTCACTAAAACTTGAAATCGAAGGCGCTGAAAAGCTCACGCGAGGTGCAAACGCTGCTTTCAGTGCGATTATTACAAACGAAGGATCACTAGCTAAAAACCTTAAGGTAGATTGGATTCTGCCAGATGGTTTTGTTATAGTTAGTCAAGAGGACAATTGTGTTGATCTTTCACGGGGTGAATCTTGTAGAGCGTCTTTAGAAGTCGCTCCTTTGATTTCAGTTGCTCTGGGGGGAGCTATTGTAGATGTCGAGGTTAGTTACGAGGCGTGGAGAGAAAGCTCAAGCTAGAGTAATTCCTGCAATGGTATTGCTTTTACTACTGAGCGCGTCAGTGGTAGCACTGACGACAACTATAGCTGAAGCTCCTTCTGAAAAGGTTTCGTCTTCTAAACAGGTTGAAGTTTGGGCAGAAACAAGCATTTCTTTTTCTTTAGTTGAAAATAATTCCTTGTTGGTAGAGCTATTTTTTGATAATGGGACTGAGCTTCCTGATCAGCTAATCACCGTCAGCGTAAACCAAAGCCTATTCTACTCAGGCAAAACTAATGAACTTGGACAAGCTATGACTTCTCATTTGAGTGAGGGTGTTTATGGCCTAAACGTCTCTTTCTTTGGAGGGGAATACCTTGGGTCATCAAGCATAATTGAGAATATCTCCATAGATTCATTCAACCAAACTGATAATCAAACTAATCAATCAGTAACTCCACCTTCTGATGATGGTTATGGTGGGCTTGCAGACTATATTACCGTTTTGACAGACAAGAGTGAGTACTCTAACAATGAATATGTCCATATACATGGTCTTTTGGTATCTAATGGCTCTGGAGTAAATGGAACTGTCACACTAGATGTTTCATTTAACAATTCAAATCTGGGTTCAACGACTTTACAAGCATTAAATGGTTCTTATTATTTTTCCATGGGGCCGTTCTTCCAAGAAGGTCTTTATACCATTAAAGCATCTTCCAGAAACCTCTCTAGCTATACCCGTTTCTTCATTTTAATTAATGATTCTACTGGTCCATCAGTACCTGGATTAAGTGTCTATTATGGCATTCCTGTTCAAGGAAAAGCAGTTATAGGCGAAGAAGTCTCTTGGTCAAAGCAAATACAGATAGTCTACAATGGTACTGAAAATTTGACTGCCAATATATCTCTTGTTTTACCTTACGATGCAACCCAAATAACTATTGAAATGGCTGATTTCTACATATACAATTCTAGTGAAGTCGCTCTAACACTATTTCCAGGTGAAAACACAGCTATACTCGTTTCTTATGTGACTCCTAAGCCTCAAAAAAGAGAGTTGTTTGTGGCTGGTTTCAAAAGAGTGATTGTCTTTTCAAATGCGAGTGTCCATTATCAGAATGTATCTGCTTACACTGAATTACCTTCTCTAAACTATTGCCCACGATTTTATTTAGTGTCTGAGCAAGAGCAAAGACAGCTAATTAACAATACATCGTACGAATATTCCTGTTTTGATGTGAGTAATGACAGCTCGTACGATACGTTTGACTGGGTTATACCTTCTTTGTCTACTAAAACTTATGACTTTGATATTGATATAATCTCACTAAATGAGCTGGTTTTGACTGAAAAGGAATGGAACATAACCTTTGTTACTACTGGAATAGCAAATCTAAGTTTGACTCCTTCCAATTCTACTATCGGCACGTTTGAACTTTACTGCGGCAATATCTCTGTGAATTCAACTTCCCTCCTAGACTACTCCTGCAATCAGACCACAGCATTAAACATACTTTCTCCTGAGTTCACAACTCTGGATATACTCTTTGGTCAGGATTCTGCGATTGTTACTTCAGAAGAACAGGAGATAACTATTCTTGACAAGAAAGAAGAACTCGTTAACGTGCTTCCTGGTCAGGATTTTTGTGTTGAAAGAACTATTTCAGGTCCTACAGGAAAAGAATTTGATTTTGTACCAATGTATTCTCCTGGATTAACTCTTTTGAGTGTTGAGGTATTGCCTCAAGAAGAGCAAATGCAAGAAGAGTATGCTGAAGTACTGATTGATGACAACCAACTTCAAAAAGACCGTGCTATACATACTAAACATAGCACGTTTTTAACTGGAGAACCAACTTCTTTGAAAGAAACTGAGATAGAGGGGGCACGAACAAAACTTCCAGAGACTCTCAGAGAGTTAGAGCATGTTACTTATTCAGATAGACTAGAATTTAACAGCAATATTACTGTAAGATATTGTTTCAGAACTCCTTCCTGGAATGAAATCCAATCAAATGAAAAACCTAGTTCAGGACGAATCAGTTATCTGGCCTACTCTGGAGAAGATTTTGACTATGAAAATACCACGTGGTGGAATTCTTCATGGAACTACCGGCAGGACATACCAATCAACAATTCCCAAAATGCAGATAACTTGACTGATTACCAGCTCTTGATTGAACTTAGTTCTTCGAATGTTGGTTCAAATTTCAACTGGACAGAAGACGAGAATGCAACACGCTTTACGTATTATAATGCAAGCAGCGATTCTGAGACAGTGCTTTCATTCTGGGTTGAAAATTGGAGTGTAAGCGGAGAGACTGCAAGAATATGGGTTAAAGTTACTGCAATTCCCAGCAACACAACGGACTATGGTCTTGGTAATGGAACAGCAAGAATTTATCTTTTCTACGATAATACTGAAGCTGGCTCAGCTTCTAACGGAACCAATACGTTTGTATACTTCAATGATTTTGAAACTGAGGTTGGTTTTGACGTTGGTGATTTGAACCCAACAAGGAATACCAGTGCAGACAAGAATGGAGATTATGGGATTTATGGAACTGGAGATGCATTGTACAAACAGGAAACAAGGAACAATACTAATAGTGGAAGAGATTTGATATGGGAATCATGGATTAAAAGCCATCCCGCTAGTTCAGGGCAAAACTGTTCTCTTGCTGCCATCACCATAGGCCATCCGCATGCAGGAACGGATAGGCACGGTTACCAGGCAATTATAGACGAAAGGAGCGGAGGAAGCGTTTGTATAAGAGAGAATTACAGTTCCATCTTAGTCCAGTCGTCATCGCCTTCGGTCAGCTTCAACACTTGGTATTTCTTCAGGTTCACTTGGCTGTCAAACAACAGCCTCATATTCACGCTTTTTGATGAGAACTTATCAGAAATGGTTACAATCTCTGGCAGTGACAGCACGCTTACTAATGGAGAATATGGCGTAGGGGCGTACAAGAACGCGGATTGGGACGATTATCGGGTCAGAAAATACACTACTCCTGTACCAGCATACTCGATGGGTTCGGAAGAATATAGTGCATCATTGAATATGACTATAGACTTGCCACAAGCAGCCTCTACCAAGACAAGAAACACGCAGTTTA